>NZ_JAPQLL010000038.1:0-4629 GCF_028981865.1 Wolbachia endosymbiont of Drosophila nikananu
TGCGGAAAACCTGGATTCCAGACTGGAATGACACCTAGGGGGCTTGGATGACACCATTCTTTTTTCTGGATCCCAGTGTCACGCACTGGGATGACAAGAAAGGAGCACTGCCATTATAGAGTAAACCAGTGTCAAGCACTGGCATGACACCCTACTAGTAGCACAATGTTCGTACAGCTGTAAGTGCAACTTAATAATTAGAAACTATAGGAGTTCTTTTTTAAAAAACTTAAGGTATAATATAATTATTTGATATCTTATATAGTAATTATGCCAAGTTTAAGCTGCCTTTATGGTGATAATGCAGAATTTGTGGAAGAAATGTATAGCCGTTATCTGCAGGGCGATAAATCAATCGGGGAAGATTGGTACAGAATTTTTTCAAGCAATTTAGAAGTTAATAAAGCGGAGTCTTGCGGTGCACAGCATGTAGTCAAAGCAGATGATTCAGTTTCTGATCTGGCAAATTTCTTCAGATCTTATGGTCATTTTTTTGCAGACCTTAACCCATTGTCGCCGAACGCAAGTCAAGAAGTAGACTATCAAAAATATTCAAATCTCTCTCCAACGAGTGATGCTGGAATCTACAGAGATATTTACTGCAAGAATATCGGTTTTGAATTTATGCATATCTCCTCTTATGAGGAGAGGATGTGGCTGCAGGAAAAGATCGAAAATCAAACCTATACACTGAGCTCACAAGATAAAAGGGAAATACTGAGGCACTTGATCGAATCTGAAATGTTCGAACAATTTCTCCATATGAAATTTCCTGGATATAAACGTTTTTCTATCGAAGGTGGAGAGTCAACTATTGTTGCAATTGAGAGAATTATTAGTGATTCCGCGGCTTTTGGCATTGAAGAAGTAGTTCTTGGCATGGCTCACCGCGGACGACTTAATGTTCTGACCAAAGTTATGGGCAAAGAATATGTGGCAATGCTATCTGAGTTTCAAGGTAATCTTGCATATCCAGGTGGTCTTGAGGTGTCTGGTGATGTTAAATATCACCTTGGTTATTCTTCTGATCGCGCACTTGCTGGTGGTAAAAAAATACATTTGAGTTTATGCCCTAACCCATCTCACCTTGAAGCGGTAAATCCGGTTTTAGCTGGAAGAATAAGAGCAAAACAAAATACGAGGTCTGTGCTTGGAATATCGATTCATGGCGATGCAGCTTTCATTGGGCAAGGAGTGGTTGCTGAAACCCTGACATTAAGCAATATTGAAGGCTATAAGGTGGATGGCATTGTACATATTGTCATTAATAACCAAGTTGGCTTTACTGCAAACCCATGCTGTGCGCGATCTTCTTTTTATTGCACTGATGTAGCAAAATCAATAGAAGCCCCAGTATTTCACGTAAGTGGAGATAATCCAGAAGCAGTAAATTTTGTTGCAAGTCTGGCAATGGAATATAGGCAGAAGTTTAAAAAAGATGTGGTGATTGACATAATATGCTACCGCAAATATGGTCATAATGAAGGCGATGAACCTAATTTCACTCAGCCACTCATGTATAAGCTGATATCAAAGCATAAAACTCCAGGAACGCTATACGAAGAGAAGTTGACTGCAGAGAAAGTATTAGGTAGCGATGAAGTAAATAAATTGCGCAGCAAATTCAGGGCAAGATTGGATGAAAGCCTTACTGAATCATCGGCTTATACTCCAAGAAAAGCTGACTGGTTTGATGGAGTGTGGTCAAAATTAAGAAGAGCAAGATTGAACGATTTGAGCGAATACTATACGGACTCTGGTGTTTCACCGAGTGAGCTAAAAAAACTAGGTGTGCATATAAATAGCAATATCCCAAGCGGTTTTAATATCAACAATAAAGTTAGAAAAATACTCGATGGAAGAACAGACAGTATAAATTCCGGTAGGAATATAGACTGGGCAACTGCTGAAAGTCTTGCGTTTGCATCGCTACTTAAAGAAGGGATAGAAGTGCGTTTATCAGGCCAAGACTCTGGTCGTGGCACTTTCTCGCACCGTCATTCAAGGCTTGTTGATCAAGTAACAGAAGAAGCATTTATTCCACTGAATAATATAAATAAAAAGCAAGCTCGCTTTGAAGTTATAGATAGCGCACTATCTGAGTATGCTGTAATGGGCTTTGAGTATGGATATAGCCTAGATTCTCCGTACTCACTGGTGCTCTGGGAAGGGCAGTTTGGTGATTTTGCAAATGGCGCGCAGATTATGATCGATCAATTTATTGCATCTGCAGAAACAAAGTGGTTGCGATCAAGTGGTCTAGTTTTACTTTTGCCTCATGGTTATGGAGGACAAGGACCTGAACATAGTTCTGCTCGCATAGAGAGATTTTTGCAACTCTGCGCAGAGGATAATATGCAGGTAGTTAATTGTTCCACTCCGGCAAATTACTTTCACGTTTTGCGCCGGCAAATTCATAGGGACTTTCGTAAACCTTTGGTAGTATTTACACCTAAATCGCTACTGCGTCACAAAAGAGCAGTTTCTGACCTGTCTGACTTTGAAGGAAAATTCCTCGCGGTAATTCCAGAACATAGAACATGTTTAGTTTCAAATGACAAAATACGCAAAGTTATGATATGTAGTGGCAAAGTTTATTACGACGTAATTGAAATGCTTGAAACACAAAAAATAAATGACATAGCAGTAGTGCGTTTAGAACAATTCTATCCGTTTCCTGCTGATAAACTAAGTAACGAACTTAAAAAGTACAAAAATGCTGAAATTATATGGTGTCAAGAAGAACCAAAAAATATGGGAGGATGGTTTTTTATTAACCCATTAATAGAAGAAGCGTTATCTGATCTCAATATTCAAGCAAAAAGACCTAAGTGTATTGCAAGACCTGCTGCTGCATCTCCTGCATGTGGTTATGCTAGTGTTCATGCTCAGCAACAAGAAGATATTTTAAAGCAGGTTATGCAGGGGATCTAGCACAATTGTGCAAATATTGAAGCGAAAGCTGGCAAGCGAACATTGTTCATCAGATCTTGACGCTGGGCACTGCAGCCAGGCGCGATAGAAAACGTATCACACCAATCAAACCTCTTTCGTATCTGTTCAGGATAGCGGCAAGACCATAGAGTAAATGTGAGGTAAGTCCTTACAATAAATGGTGTCATCCCAGTGCTTGACACTGGGATCCAGCTTTTGATCGAAAATGTTGTATAGTGCGTTTGTTTACAATTTTTCTGGATCCCAGTGTCTGGGCACTGGGATGACACCTTTGTGTTTGAGGCAAAATCGGCTATAACACTTAACATACTGCCTTTGCAAACAAATGTTCGTACAGTTGTGTATCACGCACTTTGCTTCAATATTTGTACATTAGCCATGCATCTGAACAAATACTTTCATTCTATTAAAAAGCTACAATATTTATTAAAATTTTCATTTATTTTTATTCAAAAAGTAAATATTATTAATATTTACTTTAACTAATATAGGAAATATATGAATACAAAAATATTTGAGATGTTAATAAAGAGAACTGGTCTACGCAGCTATAGCAAAGCTGAGATCATACAGTTAAATAGAAATGAAAAAGCTTTCATAGATGAGGATAAAAAATCTATTGAATTAGCTGAGGCTATTTTTGAAGAAAGTAGTATGTTTTGTTTTCACGATGCAAATTACTTTGCTATGGATTACATCTTGCATAAACTAATAAGTGATAAAAAGCTTTTCGATGAAATGAAAGATAGAGGTACATGACCTTACCCAGAAAAAGTAGAGAGGAAGTTAAGACGTTTTTGAAGTAAAATAGAACGTTTTTTCAAAGAGGTGTAATATGGGAAACAGAAGGGAATATATAATAGAGTTTAAATTGGAAGCAATAAAACTAGTAAGAGAAACAGGTCAACCGTCAGCAAAAATAGCAAGAGATTTAGGCATGAGTGGAGATTTATTAAGCAGATGGGTAAGAAAATATAATGAAAAAATGTCAGAAGTAGATGCATTTCCAGGCAAAGGAAAGTTAGCTACTTATGACAAAGAAAGGTTTGACTTAAAGAAAGAGTTAGCAAGAATAACTAGGGAAAGAGACATTTAAAAAAAAGCCCTGGGATATTTTGCCAGCCAAAAGGAGTAAAATATTCTTTTATAAAAGAGCATAGAAGCAGCTATAAAATACAGGAGTTATGTAGGTTTTTAAATGTATCTGCTTGTGGTTATTATAAATGGGTTGCTCAGGAGAAAAGCAATAAAGAATTAGCAAGAGAGGAGCTTCTAGCAGATATTCAAAAAATATATCAAGCATCACAATGCAGGTACGGAGCTCCTAAAATCCATGCTGAACTAAAAGCTTTAGGCAAAAATTATAACATCAAAACAGTGCAAGATGTAATGCAAAAAAATGGCATTCAAGCTAAGCTTAGAAGAAGATTCAAAACTAAAAAACAGCAAACAGACAGTAGGATTATAGCTCCAAATATCCTGGATCAAAATTTTACTACGGACCAGCCCAATAAGGTATGGGTAACTGATATTACTTATATAAAAACCAAAGAAGGCTGGCTATATTTGGCAGCAATAATTGACTTATATTCACGTATGGTAGTTAATGAGTAGTTCAATGGATAAACAATTAATTATAGATGCTTTATTTATGGCTGTTAATAAACGCAAACC
>NZ_JAPQLL010000039.1:0-2281 GCF_028981865.1 Wolbachia endosymbiont of Drosophila nikananu
ACTCAAAGGAATTGACGGGGGCCCGCACAAGCGGTGGAGCATGTGGTTTAATTCGAAGCAACGCGCAGAACCTTACCAGGACTTGCATGGGGAGGACGTACTCAGAGATGGGTATTTCTTCGGACCTCCCGCACAGGTGCTGCATGGCTGTCGTCAGCTCGTGTCGTGAGATGTTGGGTTAAGTCCCGCAACGAGCGCAACCCTTGTCTTTAGTTGCCAGCACTTTCAGGTGGGCACTCTAGAGAGACTGCCGGTGACAAGCCGGAGGAAGGTGGGGATGACGTCAAGTCCTCATGGCCCTTATGTCCTGGGCTACACACGTGCTACAATGGCGGTGACAGTGGGAAGCTACATGGTGACATGGTGCTGATCTCTAAAAGCCGTCTCAGTTCGGATTGTACTCTGCAACTCGAGTACATGAAGGTGGAATCGCTAGTAATCGCGGATCAGCATGCCGCGGTGAATACGTTCCCGGGCCTTGTACACACCGCCCGTCACACCATGGGAGTTGGTTCGACCTTAAGCCGGTGAGCGAACCGCAAGGACGCAGCCGACCACGGACGGGTCAGCGACTGGGGTGAAGTCGTAACAAGGTAGCCGTAGGGGAACCTGCGGCTGGATCACCTCCTTTCAAGGATGTTTCCTGATACGTTGGGAAACTCCGAAATAAAAGTCCTTGGCTGTATCAGCTAAGGCGCCAGACGATCCTGGAACCTGGTAGTTCAAGGCGCCGTCAACATATCCCTTCCTATATTTTCCCGGGCTAGTAGCTCAGTTGGTTAGAGCACACGCTTGATAAGCGTGGGGTCGGAGGTTCAAGTCCTCCCTGGCCCACCAGAGTTTGGGGGCATAGCTCAGCTGGGAGAGCACCTGCTTTGCAAGCAGGGGGTCGTCGGTTCGAACCCGTCTGCCTCCACCACCTTTGGTCGAGATTTCGGTCTCCTGAATGTGGTGAAGAGCTCAAAATCTGGTCACTGGGAAAATCATAGGAAATGGGAAGTCTGTTTCCTGATCCTGTCACCGCATAGTCGGATGAAGCGTCAGGGATGTTGGGTCTTTTAGAGTGTGAATAGGTTGGTGCACTGTCTGCGTGTACCGTTCTCGGGTTGGTCTGACCCGTCTGCTGTTTGGCTTAGGCTGAAGAGCGGCGTTAAGAGAACGGATGAAGCATTCAGACGGTGACAAAAAGAGTGTGACTGACACTGTCGTGTACAGACGTCGGCACCACCTCAGGGTGTGGCTGGTTTCTGTGCATGTGTTTCATCAGCAATGATGATTTGATGGTGTGAGAATGAGAAGGGCGTTCGGTGGATGCCTTGGCACTAAGAGGCGATGAAGGACGTGGTACGCTGCGAAAAGCCATGGGGAGCCGCGAACAGGCTTTGATCCGTGGATGTCCGAATGGGGCAACCCCCTCGCAAGAGGATCATGTACTGAATACATAGGTGCATGAGGCAAACCCGGGGAACTGAAACATCTCAGTACCTGGAGGAAAAGACATCAACAGAGATTCCGCTAGTAGTGGCGAGCGAACGCGGAGCAGGCCAATGCCTTACCAGGAAGAAGCAGAACGGTCTGGAAAGTCCGGCAATAATGGGTGATAGCCCCGTATGCGTAGTGTCTTGGTGAGGATTCGAGTAGGGCGGGGCACGTGAAACCCTGTCTGAACATGGGGGGACCACCCTCCAAGCCTAAATACTCCTTAGTGACCGATAGTGAACAAGTACCGTGAGGGAAAGGTGAAAAGCACCCCGATAAGGGGAGTGAAAGAGACCTGAAACCGGACGCCTACAAGCAGTCGGAGCCTCTTATGGGGTGACGGCGTACCTTTTGTATAATGGGTCAGCGAGTTTCTGTTTGCAGCGAGCTTAAGCCGTTAGGTGTAGGCGTAGCGAAAGCGAGTCTGAATAGGGCGAATGAGTTGCTGGCAGAAGACCCGAAACCGAGTGATCTAGCCATGGCCAGGCTGAAGGTGCGGTAACACGCACTGGAGGGCCGAACCCACGCCTGTTGAAAAAGTCGGGGATGAGCTGTGGCTAGGGGTGAAAGGCCAATCAAACTCGGAGATAGCTGGTTCTCCGCGAAATCTATTGAGGTAGATCGTCGGGTGTTTACCCTGGGGGGTAGAGCACTGGATGGGCTAGGGGGGCCCAAAGCCTTACCAAACCTAACCAAACTCCGAATACCCAGGAGTATAGCCCGGCAGACAGACAGTGGGTGCTAAGGTCCATTGTCGAGAGGGAAACAGCCCAGACCACCAGCTAAGGCCCCTAAATCGTGG
>NZ_JAPQLL010000040.1:0-3306 GCF_028981865.1 Wolbachia endosymbiont of Drosophila nikananu
GTTCGATCCCGCTTAGCTCCACCATATAGTCCGGTATTTCAATACTTCAGAGTATATTGGCAACAGTATGCTGCGAAGTATTTTGCTCTTTAACAATCTGGAACAAGCTGAAAATTGAAACATGACGGCTGAAATTTATCCCTCCGTAGATGTACTGGGATGAAGAGTAACCTGTCATAGAGTCTCTCAAATGTTTGCAGCGCGAACGATGGAAACATCTTCGGGTTGTGAGGTTAAGTGACTAAGCGTACACGGTGGATGCCTAGGCAGTCAGAGGCGATGAAGGGCGTGCTAATCTGCGAAAAGCGTCGGTAAGGTGATATGAACCGTTACAACCGGCGATACCCGAATGGGGAAACCCAGTGTGTTTCGACACACTATCATGTCATGAATACATAGTGGCATGAGGCGAACCGGGGGAACTGAAACATCTAAGTACCCCGAGGAAAAGAAATCAACCGAGATTCCCCCAGTAGCGGCGAGCGAACGGGGAGGAGCCCAGAACCTGAATCGGCTTGTGTGTTAGTGGAAGCGTCTGGAAAGTCGCGCAGCAAAGGGTGATAGCCCCGTACACTAAAATGCACAGGTCGTGAGTTCGATGAGTAGGGCGGGACACGTGACATCCTGTCTGAATATGGGGGGACCATCCTCCAAGGCTAAATACTCCTGACTGACCGATAGTGAACCAGTACCGTGAGGGAAAGGCGAAAAGAACCCCGGCGAGGGGAGTGAAATAGAACCTGAAACCGTGTACGTACAAGCAGTGGGAGCACCTTCGTGGTGTGACTGCGTACCTTTTGTATAATGGGTCAGCGACTTATATTTTGTAGCAAGGTTAACCGTATAGGGGAGCCGTAGGGAAACCGAGTCTTAACTGGGCGATTAGTTGCAAGGTATAGACCCGAAACCCGGTGATCTAGCCATGGGCAGGTTGAAGGTTGGGTAACACTAACTGGAGGACCGAACCGACTAATGTTGAAAAATTAGCGGATGACTTGTGGCTGGGGGTGAAAGGCCAATCAAACCGGGAGATAGCTGGTTCTCCCCGAAAGCTATTTAGGTAGCGCCTCGTGAACTCATCTTCGGGGGTAGAGCACTGTTTCGGCTAGGGGGCCATCCCGGCTTACCAAACCGATGCAAACTCCGAATACCGAAGAATGTTATCACGGGAGACACACGGCGGGTGCTAACGTCCGTCGTGAAGAGGGAAACAACCCAGACCGCCAGCTAAGGTCCCAAAGTCATGGTTAAGTGGGAAACGATGTGGGAAGGCATAGACAGCCAGGATGTTGGCTTAGAAGCAGCCATCATTTAAAGAAAGCGTAATAGCTCACTGGTCGAGTCGGCCTGCGCGGAAGATGTAACGGGGCTAAACCATGCACCGAAGCTGCGGCAGCGACGCTTAGGCGTTGTTGGGTAGGGGAGCGTTCTGTAAGCCGTTGAAGGTGGCCTGTGAGGGTTGCTGGAGGTATCAGAAGTGCGAATGCTGACATAAGTAACGATAAAGCGGGTGAAAAGCCCGCTCGCCGGAAGACCAAGGGTTCCTGTCCAACGTTAATCGGGGCAGGGTGAGTCGACCCCTAAGGCGAGGCTGAAAAGCGTAGTCGATGGGAAACAGGTTAATATTCCTGTACTTGGTGTTACTGCGAAGGGGGGACGGAGAAGGCTAGGCTAGCCGGGCGACGGTTGTCCCGGTTTAAGCGTGTAGGGGGTGTGACCTGGTAAATCCGGTTGCATACTAACCCTGAGGCGTGATGACGATGCACTACGGTGCAGAAGTAGTTGATGCCCTGCTTCCAGGAAAAGCCTCTAAGCTCCAGGTAACATTGAATCGTACCCCAAACCGACACAGGTGGTCAGGTAGAGAATACCAAGGCGCTTGAGAGAACTCGGGTGAAGGAACTAGGCAAAATGGTGCCGTAACTTCGGGAGAAGGCACGCTGGCATGTAGGTGAAGTCCTTCGCGGATGGAGCTGAAGCCAGTCGAAGATACCAGCTGGCTGCAACTGTTTAATAAAAACACAGCACTGTGCAAACACGAAAGTGGACGTATACGGTGTGACGCCTGCCCGGTGCTGGAAGGTTAATTGATGGGGTCAGCCGCAAGGCGAAGCTCTTGATCGAAGCCCCAGTAAACGGCGGCCGTAACTATAACGGTCCTAAGGTAGCGAAATTCCTTGTCGGGTAAGTTCCGACCTGCACGAATGGCGTAATGATGGCCAGGCTGTCTCCACCCGAGACTCAGTGAAATTGAACTCGCTGTGAAGATGCAGTGTACCCGCGGCAAGACGGAAAGACCCCGTGAACCTTTACTATAGCTTGACACTGAACATTGAGCCTTGATGTGTAGGATAGGTGGGAGGCTTTGAAGCGTGGACGCCAGTCTGCGTGGAGCCATCCTTGAAATACCACCCTTTAATGTTTGATGTTCTAACTCGGCCCCGTGATCCGGGGTGAGGACAGTGTCTGGTGGGTAGTTTGACTGGGGCGGTCTCCTCCCAAAGAGTAACGGAGGAGCACGAAGGTTAGCTAATCACGGTCGGACATCGTGAGGTTAGTGCAAAGGCATAAGCTAGCTTGACTGCGAGAGTGACGGCTCGAGCAGGTACGAAAGTAGGTCTTAGTGATCCGGTGGTTCTGAATGGAAGGGCCATCGCTCAACGGATAAAAGGTACTCCGGGGATAACAGGCTGATACCGCCCAAGAGTTCATATCGACGGCGGTGTTTGGCACCTCGATGTCGGCTCATCACATCCTGGGGCTGAAGTAGGTCCCAAGGGTATGGCTGTTCGCCATTTAAAGTGGTACGCGAGCTGGGTTTAGAACGTCGTGAGACAGTTCGGTCCCTATCTGCCGTGGGCGTTGGAAGATTGAGAGGGGTTGCTCCTAGTACGAGAGGACCGGAGTGAACGCACCACTGGTGTTCGGGTTGTCATGCCAATGGCATTGCCCGGTAGCTAAGTGCGGAAAAGATAAGCGCTGAAAGCATCTAAGCGCGAAACTTGCCTCAAGATGAGTCTTCCCTGGGCCTTCAAGGCCCCTGAAGGAACGTTTAAGACTAAGACGTTGATAGGCTGGGTGTGTAAGTGCAGCGATGCATTGAGCTAACCAGTACTAATGATCCGTGAGGCTTAACCTTACAACACCGAAGGTGTTTTTAGAGAGATTTTCAGCGAAGTTCCGAGATTGGTTCTGATGGCGACACGAGAGTGGCGCGGTTGGAATAAAACGAATTTGCCTGGCGGCAATAGCGCGGTGGTCCCACCTGACCCCATGCCGAACTCAGAAGTGAAACGCCGTAGCGCC
>NZ_JAPQLL010000041.1:0-3906 GCF_028981865.1 Wolbachia endosymbiont of Drosophila nikananu
AATAAGACGCCAACTACGTTGTTTTCTTGCTGTTTAATCTGCACAGATGAAGATAACTGAATACCTTCAGTACCATGATATGTATAACAATGTTACAAAAAGTAATATCATAGAATTCAGTAGGATAATTCCTAGAAAACCCCTACATACTAAAAAAAGCAAAATGCTGTTAAAATGAGCTTAAGAATAAATAGCAAACATCTAACATAACAATTCTATTTGTAAATCAGGTGAGGCTTATCCTATAGAAAGCTTTCGAACTACGCAAGCGTATCTTTTGCCTTTAGTATTTCTTTATTGTTTAAGATAACTGTCTGAGCTCCTCTGCCTTAGCATTATATCTCCACTTTCTGCAAGTTATTCCATTAAGTAGTAAAAATATTAGACTTGCCGTAAAACTAAGAAAAAAAGACCAAAGATAGAGCAGATTGAACTTACAGTAAAAATAGAACAAAAAAACTCCAACAATAAATTATACAAACTTCATCAGGTTAACTTTAACTTAAGAAAACATAAATCAAATTTTCTTGCTCAAAGACCTTGCTTTTTCTCCAACCTTACTCAAACGTACTCTAGCTTAATGCATAATTTTACCCATAAACAACCTTATCTTTGGTACTTTTATTAGTTACAAGTCATCTAGAAAACCCAGATGCTCTACGAAGCCCACCAATCAATATCAGATCCTGCTCTTGTCCTACAGCATTTAATATAGCGTATAACAAAACCATCGCATCTCCCCCAGTAATACGCTTGCATCCTCCACAAAATTCGTATTCACTTAACTGTCGATTTGCCTCCACCCTTTTTCGTTCAACTTGTTCTGCGGTGTTAGCATACTTCAACTCTATTCCAATTGGATGAGTATCATCATTTTCCGCAGATTTTGATAATACTAGGTCTATTTTCCTTCCTCTCTGTAGCTGGAACTCAATAATTACCTTGGCAGGATTATCGCAACTTTGAAATATCCCACGCAACAAAGCCTGAAATTTAGCTTCATTGTTCACGAGTAGACGGTTTCCATTTAATAACGGAGACAACAGACGAGAAATCTCATTAAATAAAACTTCATACCTAGCCCTGTACTCACATTAACATTACCATCATTACCAAAATTAGGCTCAGCACTCATCAACTGATCTGCAAGTTGATGTAAATTCCTAACATTACCCATTTGTTCTGAAAACCTTCCCTCGAAATAACCTTCACTATGAGAACGTGAGTAAGCACGTAGTGATTCGAATTTCTTTGCAGAAGCCACTTCCAGATGACCCTGGACATCTACTTCACAAAGTACTTGACGCACCTTAGCATCATCTGTGGCTTGAGGCAGTAACGACAGGTTCAATGCCTTGTCTGGTAAAGTCTGCCACTTTAAACGACGAAAAATGTGAAGCACAACAAAACCAATATTTGATAAAAATAGAGCTAAAGTTAACGCATGGCTTACAATATCTGCTGCATCTCCCCTACCACCTGTACGTTTCATTTTCTCTCCCTGAGAGTGGTTAAATAGATACTTGGTAACCCTTACCTCCCGCCCATCATTTGTTTCTAAGTCCCTCCTTGTAGATAAAACATTTCCAAAAACAAACGATGACGTACAGGAAAAAGTGTTACAATGAGGCGATTGAGTGAACTCTGATGCTATGGGTTGTAAAAAACGTTTTACATTTCCCCTAACTCCATTTCCATGAGGATGTAGTAAACCCGGTATTAAGGAAAGACCACCTTCTGAAAAGGCCTGCACAGAAGTTCGGAGACCAGCACCTCCACGTAATTGAAAATTTAACGCTACACAAACAGCACTTGGTGATGAGGTATGAATAGGCAAAGACGAAACAGAACAACTTTTAGCATAATCTTTAGCTTGCTCTAATCCTTCCTCATCACCAACCTTCAACTCAATTATAATTGGAACCGAATCATTTGTCTGATCAACACCACGAACAAGCAAAACAACATCTGCATAACCTTTTCCTATAAGTAGCTCTAGGTAGAAATCAGCCACAGCTCGGTATCTAAAATTTACTAAAAACCCACACAGAAAACCGTGGTAATCAGACTCTGCACGAAACACTAAGCTATCTTCATGTTCATCATGGATATCAATAACATATTCCAAAATTCTTTTAACATTAGTACGCACTTCTCCTGTATCATCATTTGCCAACTCACTCATCAGGTCTAACAATTCACCTTGTTCTCTGATTGGGTTAATTTCATGAAAAATTGGAGCTCCAGGTTCATCACGTTGAGGAAATCTATCTATTTCATGAATAAACCTACATTCTTCTTCTAAGAAACTTCCTTAACTAGCTCCTCTTGTTGCACTAAAGTATAGCCAAATTCTCGTGCCTTTTTGATCAAATTTTTTACAGCTCTCTCCTTATATCGTGTTTCATAGTATTCCATTCCTTTTTCTACATATTCTTGTCCGTATTTGAGCATACTATAAAATATGCATGCTATTTTTCTTGCAGTAGCTGTTATTGCTTTTGGTGCTCCTAATCGTTTTTTTAATCTCCTGTAGTATGCACCCAATGAACTTTTACTATTTCCTACAGAATTAGCAGCCATTCGAAATGCATTCGCAGCACGATTAATGACTTTACGCGTTCTTGTGCTAAACACTTTTTCTCCTGTAATTTTATTGGCAGGGCTGAGTCCTAACCACGATGAAAAGTGTTTTTCTGTTGACCATTTATTATGGTTTATACCAGTTTCTGAAATTATAGTCTGTATACTTAGTATATCAAGCCCTGGAACTTTAGTAAAATCCATACCAGTTATTCGGTGCAGTTCCTCGTGCAAAGCAAAGTCAGGCTTACTTTTTCTGTGCTTATTCTTTTCCTTACTCAACTGTTTACTTTCGTTAGATTTTGTTTCAAACGTTTTGTAATAGACCTCAATATTTCTATCACATTCTGCTATTTTTTCTTGATAAATATTATATAGTTCAAATTCTTGCTTTAGCGTGAATACATGTTCCTCTCTATAATCGCCAGCTAACGCTTTTGCTATAGTAGACTGATCATTTTTTATTCGTGCATCCCTGAATTGAGCCAATTTCCCAGAATCTCTTTCGCCTTTAATTATAGCCTTGATAATTTTCATACCAGTTACTCCTGTTATATCTCTTATAACTCTATGCAGTTGTATATTCATTTGAATTAATGCCTTCTGCATACGCAGAACATGTGTAGATGCACTTTCAGTGAGGTTCTTACGTTGTCGCACGTAACTACGCAATACACATATCTGGCTATCTGGCCTAAATGACCCTTGGAGTAATCCATAACTATGTAGTTGTTGTAACCACTGACAGTCCTGAACATCTGACTTTCTCCCAGGTACATTTTTTACATGTCGCGCATTTACCAACTTAACTTCAAAACCGTAAGATTCCAGTATTTGAAACAAAGGAATCCAATATACACCAGTTGATTCCATCGCTACGGTTGTAACTTTACACTTTTTTAACCACCTTGCTAAATTATGAAGGTCTTCAGTGAAGCAGCCAAATTTTTGAACACGTTGCTCATCTCTTCTCTCGGGTATACATACATAATGTACAGCCGAACCAACATCTATCCCTGCTGCATCAGGATTCATTACCTCTAATTTACTTTTTGTCATTGTAATTGACCTCCTATAACTTATAATGAAGAAGTATTTAAGCTTGGGACGGTTAGATTATACAATCTTCTAATCGAGGTAGTCGTAATAGACTCCATCAGTGGTTTAACCGTTCCTCCAAAACCATGCTCCCAAACGGGCACTCTAGCACCATTGAGCGTCCGGTTATAACTGCAAAAATACTTCTTAATAAATTATATTTAAAAATTGTTATAGCACTGGATAAAATAGTTTCTTTCAGGTTTAACAAGATTTTTCCTTGTT
>NZ_JAPQLL010000042.1:0-18166 GCF_028981865.1 Wolbachia endosymbiont of Drosophila nikananu
ACGACTTATAAGCGCGTTTCAGCTTGTGTAGGTAAAAACCTAGAAATATTGTGAAGACATAAGGTGCACATAGTGCAAAAAATTAAAAATAAGACGCCAACTACGTTGTTTTCTTGCTGTTTAATCTGCACAGATGAAGATAACTGAATACCTTCAGTTTCATGGTAAGGGGGCTGGCGGGGTTTGTCAAGTAAGTTTTTTTGTTTCTGCGGACTACCTGCTAACCGATAGCTAACATTAACTACCAATATCGTATCTGAAGAAGCTCCCTGGCCATTCTAAAAAATTTAATGCTGAGTACACCTTACTTTTGGCTTCCTCTATAGTGCTCCCTTCTGCTACTATATTTAGCACTCTTCCGCCATCTGAAACCCAATTACCACTCTCATCTAATTTAGTACCAGCGTGAAATACCAATATACCAGGAATGCTTTCAATTTTATCTAATCCCTTAATTACTTCTCCCTTTTGATAATCACCAGGATAGCCTTTACTTGCAACAACTACACAAACTGTAGATTTGTTGTTAAGTTCCACCATTTTGACATCTAACTTTCCTTCTGCAGCTGACAACATCAATTTTAATAAATCGCAATTTGAATCAAATCTAGGTAATATAGATTGCGTTTCTGGATCACCGAATCTAACATTATACTCGAGAAGTTTTGGGCCATCTCTGCAAATCATTAAACCAGCAAAGAGTACTCCCTTATAAGGCGTACCCATGTTAACCAATGCTTGAGCTGTAGGGTGTATCATTTTTTGGATGATTTTTTGCTCCATGTCCTTACTTATAATTGAAGGTGATGAGTACGATCCCATACCCCCAGTATTTTGGCCTTCATTATTTTCATTCACTCTCTTATAATCTTTTGCGCACCCAAGAGTTACTACTTTCAGCCCATCAACAAGAGCAAAAAAGCTTACTTCTTCTCCAATTAAAAATTCTTCTATGATTATTTCTTCACCTGATTCACCAAATTCTTTCTCCACTAGCATTGAATCTATTGCTGAAAAAGCTTCGTTTTCTGTGTAACATATCATCACGCCTTTCCCTGCCGCAATTCCATTTGCTTTCACTACAAGTGGAAACTTTATTTTATTGCTACGTACAAAATCTTTAGCTAATCCTTCATCAACAAAACACTCGTACTTGGCAGTTGGTATGCCATATCGCTTGCATAGTCCTTTGGTGAAAGACTTTGATCCCTCAAGTTTTGCAGTTGCTTGACTCGGAGCAAAAACATTTATTCCCTCTGCAACTAAATCATCAGCAAGCCCATCAATTATTGGTTGTTCTGGACCAATAACAACCAACTCTATATTTTTTCTCTTGCAAAATTGTGTAACATCCACTGAATTTTGAATATTTACATCCACAAGAGTCCCAAGATCTTTCATAGCTTGGCGACCAGGAGTTACATATAACTCAGTCAAGATAGGAGATTTTTTTAGAGCCCAAAGTAGAGCGTGCTCACGTCCACCAGAACCTATAACCAGAACCTTCATCTTTATTTCCTCGCTTTTCTATATGTCAAAATTATTATTTGCTTATAACAGTATCATTACTCATGTATTTTTGTAACACGTTTGGTATTGCAATCGACCCGTCAGAATTTTGATAATTCTCTATTATGGCAACAATCGTTCTTCCTATAGCTAAAGCTGAGCCGTTTAAAGTGTGAACATATTTTTTTATCTTTTTATCAGCTTCTGAAGAGTATTTAGCATTCATCCTTCTTGCTTGAAATGCACCACAATTTGAGCAGCTTGATATTTCTCTATATTTATTTTGCTCAGGTAACCATACCTCTATGTCATAAGTCCTTTGTGCAGCAAAACCCATATCACCACTACACAGTAGCATTACTCTATACGGTAATTCTAGTTTTTTTAATATCTCTTCAACAACACTCGTCATGCGCTCAAGTTCATCATTTGATAGGTCTTCAGTTGTAATACTCACCAATTCCACTTTACCAAATTGGTGTTGCCTTATCATGCCTCTCGTGTCTCGCCCTGCGCTGCCTGCTTCTTTACGAAAACACTCTGAATACGCAGTAAAACGAATAGGCAGTTCTTTTTCCTCTACTATTTTATCAGCAACCAAATTTGTTAAAAACACTTCACTTGTGGGAATCAACCTCAATTTGTCGGTAGTTAAATACGAATCGTCAGAAAATTTCGGTAGCTGACCAACATTATACATAGCTTCGTTTTTCACCAAAGCTGGGTGGTACACTTCAGTATAGCCAAATTCATTAACATGCATTTCAAGCATAAAATTTATTAATGCTCGGCCAAGCCTAGCTAACTGTCCTTTTAATATCGCAAATCTTGATCCGGAAATTTTTGCCGCTTGTTCGAAGTCCATTAAACCTAATTTTTCTCCGAGTTCATAATGAGATTCTGGTACAAAATCAAACTGTCTTTTTCCTCCGTATCTTCTCACCTCTAAATTAGAGTTCTCATCTGCGCCTATTGGCACATCTTGCGCAGGAATATTCGGCAAGTTAGATAAAACATTCACTAACTTATCCTTTTCTGCTTGTTCCTTTAAACTAATTGCCTCTATCTCATTCGTGATGTCTTTTGACAACTCTATTTGCTCTTCACAAGGGCTCTTGCTCATTTTAAGCTTCTTTATTTCCTCTGTGATTTCATTACGCTGCCTATTTAAATCTTGCAATTTAGTGGTTAATGATCTTTTCTCGTGATCAATTTCTAATATCTCTTCCGCAGTAAATTCTCTAATTCCCCTGCTTTTCATTGCCTTTTCAAATCCTTCAGGGTTTTTGCGTATATATTCTATATCATGCATATATTGTGCTATTACTAACATTGTTACTGTACTTCAAAAGCTCTTAATATTCAATATTTTCTCATATTACTAAAATTATTATGTTTGATTTTATTGCTAGAATTTGTTAAAATTTAATTAACTTAGCGTTCATAGGATGTAGTATGTCAGGCCTCACAAAAAAATATAATCAACTTAAAAAGAGCACTTACTTTGCTAGTGGAAAATTTGTTATCAGCACTACTTGTATACTCCTAGTAGCCACACTCGCTGCTGGCTGCTTGGGGTTGATAATAGGATTCCCTCTATTGATCTTTCCACTTGCTATGCTCATCTCTAACCCCGTAGTTTGGGTTTTAATGGGAATAGTGCTTACAGTGACATACAAAATAGTCGTTGAGCCTTTATTTTACTTAGCTAAGGGTTATATTAATGGGAAAAGAGCAGGTCAAGGTGAGCAAAAAACTCAAGATGGAGATAGTGGTATTGTACCAGGCAGTGAACCCGATTCAAGGAACAGTAGTTGTAGAAGCTCTTTGGATAGTGGTTTGGGTGGTAAAGAGTTTCATGAAAATTTGGACACTCTTGTGCATCAGACAAATAGAGAGAATTACGCTTACTGGTTGCAGCAACATGATATTGCTCATATTGCAAGAATTAAATATAAGTATTCAGAAGGTTTTACGGATGGTGTATTCTTCTGTATCCCTGGTAATCTTGAAACCTCGAGTGAAAGGTTGAGAGAATATAAAAATAAAGCAGAACGAGAGAGCTCGAAAAGGATATTTACTTCAGTTATTAATTTGTGTGGTAATCATTGGGTAACGCTAGTTGTTGCATACAGCTTAGATAATAAACAATTTAGAGCTTATTATTGTGATTCTTTTAGTGCTGATTTACCAAGTCCTGGTAGTCAACGTAAGAAAGTAGAACTTGCAAATGAAATTAAAGAATTGGTTACACCTCTTACTGATCAAGCTAGTGAGTTGAATGCGCAAGGAAAAAAAGAAATGAGTAAAGATGTCAAAGAGACAGCACAAACGTGTCGGAACAAGAAAAATGAATTAATTAATGTCCCAATAAATACTGATAATATAGTGAGCGCACTGGAAGCAGTTTTGGAAATAGAGAACTGTAATATAAGAAGCTCCGGAGCCAAACAACAAAGCGATGGACATAATTGTGGAATATTTGCATTGGAAAACGCTCATAGGATTACGCAAATGCTCAACGAAGGTAAATCATTTGATGAAATTGACAAAGAGTTATCAGAATATAAATTTGATTTGAATGGGAAAAGAAGAGAGTTTACAAAAGCGCTTATGGAAGATAAAAAATGGAAGGAAGATCTAGAGAGTGGGTTTTTATGTGAGCTTCCGCCAAGGACGAAGACATCTTCTACTTCAGAGGTGCAGCATGTAGTTCACAATGAAGAATTATCATTAACCTCATGCCCCTGCAAATAGGAAGTTTGACGATTGATTCTCCAGTAATCTTGGCGCCAATGTCTGGAGTGACTGATTATCCGTTTAGAAGTATTGTGAAGAAACTTGGTGCAAGTTTGTTAGTCTCAGAAATGATTGCAAGCAGAGCCATGATCATGCAAACTCGCCAGAGTCTACAAAAAGCAAAAGTTGATGAGCTAACTGCTGTTCAGCTTGCTGGATGCGAGCCGGATGTAATGGCAGAGGCTGCAAAACTAAATGAGGATATGGGTGCAAAAATAATAGATATAAATTTCGGTTGTCCTGTTAAAAAAGTTGTAAACGGTTATGCAGGATCAGCGCTAATGCGCGATGAAAAAAAGGCTGCTGAGATAATTGAAGCTGTAGTCAAAGCAGTGAATGTGCCAGTTACGGTGAAAATGCGCACTGGATGGAACGATGAAAATCGCAATGCACCGAGACTTGCGAAAATTGCCGAGGATTTAGGAGCAAAAATGATTATTGTGCATGGAAGGACAAGAGCACAGCTCTATAACGGTCAAGCAGATTGGAAATTCGTTAGAAATGTTAAAGAACAAGTGAAAATTCCAGTTATAGTAAATGGCGATATTAGAAACTTGAGTGATATTCAAAGTGCTCTTAAAGAATCCGGAGCAGACGGAGTGATGATAGGTCGTGGTGCCTACGGTAAACCTTGGCTGATTAATCAAGCAATGAATTTTCTGAATGGAAGCGAAACTTCTGAGCCAACAGCTTCAGAGAGATTAAGCATCATACTCGAGCATTACGACAATATTCTTGAGTACTATGGAAATGACACAGGAATAAAGATGTCCCGCAAACACATAGGTTGGTACAGTAGCGGGCTTCAAAGCTCATCTGAATTTCGTATGAGAGTAAATAACATGACAGATAGCACGGAAGTGAAAGAAAATATTATTGGCTTTTTTGGTCAAGAGACACACTAGCTGTACTCAATTCGACTGATCATAATGTGATGCTACCACGTTCTCTTCCTCACCAGAGTGTAAATGACAACCATTATCCATCAACCATTTTTCGTCATAAGTTTCAATATCAAAATATTTTTCATATTTATCTACATTATCACAAAGTGAAAGTGCTCTGATCTTATTCATGATCAAACCTGTACCAGCAGGAATTAATCTTCCTACTATAACATTTTCTTTTAATCCACTTAAAGGATCGCTCTTCCCGCAGAATGCTGCTTCTGTAAGTACTTTTGTTGTCTCTTGGAAAGAGGCAGCAGAAATAAAGGAGCTAGTTTCAAGACTTGCCCTAGTAATCCCCTGCAGAATAGGAAGATAATGAGCAGGCCGTTTGCCAGAGTTACTCATAGCATCATTTTCCCTATCAACTTCCAGCTTGTCAATGCTTTCGCCAACCAAGTACATAGTATCACCAGGATCAGTAATTTCCACTTTTTGTAGCATTTGTTTTAAGATCACCTCTAAATGCTTGTTGTCTATACGAACACCCTGCAATCTATAAACTTGCTGTATTTCAGAAATCATATAGTGCGCTAAAGCTTCTAACCCAAGCACACGTAAAATATCATGGAGATCAGGGTCACCATCCATCAATAGATCACCTTTACGTACAAAATCACCTTCATTGACTATTACATGCTTACTTCTTGATACCAAATATTCAACTGGAGAAATTTGTTCATCTACAGGTTTAATTAATATACTGCGTTTTCCTCTACGGTCTTTTTCAGAAAACGCTACATAGCCATCTATCTCACTAACAATAGCATGCTCTTTAGGACGACGTGCTTCAAATAACTCTATAACCCTCGGTAAACCACCAGTAATATCACGAGTTTTAACTGACTCTCTTGGTGTTCTTGTAATAACATCACCTGCATGAACCTTCTGCCCATTTTGTACATTGAGCACTGCACCAATTGGTATAAAATAACATGCTTCAACGCCACTTGCGAGTGTCATTACTTCACCATTATCGTCAAGCAGCACAATACGAGGACGTAAACTAGCTCCACCAGAATGCAATTTCCAGTCTTTTACTACTTTGCTTGATATTCCTGTAGATTCATCCATCACTTCAGTGATCGAAATTCCATCTTTTAAGTCCTGATAAGACACTATACCAGTCTTCTCCGTGATAATAGGCAATGTATAAGGATCCCATTCCGCAACTTTATCGCCAATTTTTACTGACCCACTCTCATCCACATAAAGCTTAGCACCGTAAGGTACACTATGCTTCAACTTCTCACTACCAAGGCTATCAACCAACACGACTTCACAGGAACGGCTTATCACAATTTTATTTCCGTTTCTATCTATAATTATATTACTATTGTTTAACTTTATTTTAGCACTAATAGAAGCTATAATATTTGAGGATTCAACGCCTCTAGTCATTACCCCACCTATATGGAAAGTACGCATCGTTAACTGAGTACCTGGCTCTCCAACAGATTGAGCAGCTATAACACCAACTGCTTCACCTATTGAAACAATTTTACCAGTTGCAAGGTCTCTTCCATAACACAAAGAACACACACCAGGACTTATTTCACAAGTTAAAGGCGATCTAATTTTTACAGCATCAAGACCTGCAATGCTGATTTGCTTTACTTTATCCTCATCAATTAATTCCCCTGCTTTTACTAATAATTCTTTTGTCACTGGGTTATAT
Source organism: Wolbachia endosymbiont of Drosophila nikananu (assembly GCF_028981865.1). Lineage (NCBI taxonomy): Bacteria > Pseudomonadati > Pseudomonadota > Alphaproteobacteria > Rickettsiales > Anaplasmataceae > Wolbachia > Wolbachia endosymbiont of Drosophila nikananu. Next base: position 6,934 of record NZ_JAPQLL010000042.1, read on the forward strand.
ATACCATCTGCAGATGTTCTACCCAGCACAACACTCTCTAGAGATGCAACTATAGTACTTCCTTCAACTGTAGCTCTCACAACAAGACCATTTTTTGTTTTACAGTCATGCTTTGTAACTATGCAATTTTGAGACACATCAACTAAACGACGAGTTAAGTATCCAGAGTTTGCAGTTTTAAGCGCAGTGTCAGCTAAACCTTTACGCGCACCATGAGTAGAATTAAAGTATTCAAATACGTTCAATCCTTCACGGAAATTAGAAATTATAGGTGTTTCTATAATCTCACCAGAAGGTTTGGTCATGAGCCCTCGCATTCCTGCTAGCTGTTTCATCTGTGAAGTAGAACCCCTTGCACCAGAGTTAACCATCATATACACTGAGTTGTACTTACTATTTCCATCATATATAGATATTGCTTTTAACATATCATTAGCTATCATATCCGTACACTTAGACCATTCATCTATAACCTTGTTATACCTCTCACTTCTAGTTATTAGCCCATCTTGATATTGCATAGAGAATTTCTTAATTTCACCCCTCGCGTGATCAACATGTGTAGCTTTAGTTTCAGGTATAACCATATCACAACGACCAAAAGAAACACCAGAAAATGTGGCATACTCAAAGCCAAGTACCATTAGTTTATCAGAAAATGCCACTGTAGCACTTTGACCACAGTTACGATATACTAAATCAACTATACCAGTTATTTCCTTGACTGTTAATATCTGATTTATTAGATCGAAGCCTAGATTCTCATGCTTAGGAAAAATTTGCCATAATATTAAACGGCCGGGAGTTGTACAAACAGTTTTATAGTGAGTTTCACCGCTGCTATTAATATACTCCATCCTATACTTTATACTAGAATGAATATGTAAAGTACCATCACTCAAAGAATGCTCAACTTCACAAAAAGCACCAAAAGATGGTAAATTGTCTTCCTTAGGTTCTTGTAAAGTCAGATAATATATGCCAAGTACTATATCTTTACTAGGAACTATAATCGGTCTGCCATTAGAAGGACTTAAAACGTTATTAGTGGACATCATTAACACCCTAGCTTCAAGCTGAGCTTCCAATGAAATTGGCACATGCACTGCCATTTGGTCACCATCAAAATCAGCATTAAACGCCGTACAAACAAGCGGATGAAGCTGTATTGCTTTGCCTTCAATAAGGATTGGTTCAAAAGCCTGAATACCAAGTCTATGTAGCGTAGGAGCTCTATTCAACAAAACAGGATGCTCTTTTATTACCTCTTCAAGCATATCCCAAACTTCTGGTTTTTCTGCTCTTATCAACTTACTAGCAAACTTAATAGTTGGAGCCATACCATACATCTTAAGCTTTGAGTAAACAAAAGGTTTGAATAGTTCAAGAGCCATTCTTTTTGGTAATCCACACTGATTTAGTTTCAAAGTTGGACCAACAACTATTACAGAACGTCCAGAGTAGTCTACTCTTTTTCCTAAGAGGTTCTGGCGAAAACGACCCTGTTTTCCTTTTAACATATCACTAATGGACTTTTTATATCCAACAGCACCAGCTTTGTTTACCAAAGTATTACGACGACTATTATCAAAAAGAGAATCAACTGCTTCTTGTAACATCCTTTTTTCATTACGAATCATAATCTCAGGAGGATTTAAGCTCAACAATTTCCTCAACCTGTTATTTCTATTAATAATAGTCCTATAATGATGATTCAGATCAGAAACTGCAGGACGACCACTTTCAAGCGATACCAAAGGACGCAAATCAGGTGGTAAAATAGGTATAGTTGTAAGTATCATCCACTCAGGCCTATTTCCAGATTTAATGAAGTTTTCAATAATACGCAATCTCTTTATAATTTTCTTTCTTCTTATCTCAGAAGCAACAGACTCTAATTCTAGTCTTAAATCCTTCCTAATTTCATGTAAATCAAGGCGCGTTAGCAACTCTCTTATAGCTTCAACACCTTGCATAGCTACAAAACTATCGATCCCATAGCTATCTTTAGCTTCATTATAAGCTTTTTCACTCATAATCTCACTTTTTTCAAAAGGCGAAACAAGAGGATCTATCACGATATAATTATCGCTATATAAAATATTCTCAATATCTCTGAGAGACATATCCAATAATGCTCCAATTCTTGAAGGAAGCGATTTCAAAAACCATATATGAGCAACAGGAGATGCAAGCTCTATATGACCCATCCTTTCTCTTCTTACTTTAGAAGATGTAACTTCTACTCCGCATTTTTCACATATGCGACCTCTGTGTCTTCTTTTTTTGTATTTTCCACATAAACATTCATCGTCATTGACAGGTCCAAAAACCTTAGGGCAAAATAACCCACCTTTCTCAACTTTGAACGTACGATAATTTGCAGTTGAAACATCTTCTATCTCACCACAAGATATACGCTTAATACTTTCAGGGCTAGCAATCGATATGCTAACCTCATTAAAAGGTTGTGCAATGTTAGTGTGAGATATATCCTCAATCACTACATCATTTTGCTTTAAATCTACATTTAAACATAAAGAACGTAGTTCTTTTATCATCACATTAAAGGATTCAGGAATTCCACATTCAAAATTACTGTCACCTTTTATTATCGATTCGTAAATCTTAACTCTACCATTAATATCATCAGACTTCACAGTTAACATTTCCTGCAAAGTATAAGCAGCACCATAGGCTTGTAATGCCCAACATTCCATTTCACCAAAACGCTGACCACCAAAATGAGATTTTCCTCCTAGAGGTTGTTGAGTAACCAAACTATAAGGTCCTACTGAACGCGCATGAATTTTACCATCAACCAAGTGATGCAACTTAAGCATGTACATGTAACCAACTGTAACCTTGCGGTCGAATTTTTCACCACTGCAACCGTCATATAATACAGCTTGTCCAGAGTTATCCAAACCAGCAAGTTCAAATAATTTTGCTATTTGTTCATCTTTTGGACCCTCAAATACAGGTGCAGCAACAGGAACGCCATTACGTAATTTACGTGCAAATTCAATGAGATTATTATCACTAATATTACGAATATCATTACAGATAGATACGTTACTACCATAGCTATAAACCTCAATCAGGAAATCACGTAAATTGCTGTATAAACTTTTACAAGAGTTCAAATAGTTCTCTACTAACGCATTCAACTCGTCATTTAGTGCATTCTTATTAGGTGTATTTAAAACAGAAGCCATTATTTCATCATCATCAATATTTTCAATTTTTTTATTGTCAAGGTATGCTACTGCAAATTGTGTAAAATTATCATCGTTAAGGGACCTAATTCCCTTGCAAAAAGCACTTTTGATTTTATTGATCTCATCGAGAATATTACTTACCCTTTCTCCTAATTTTCTACAAGCCCAACCTACATGCGTTTCCAGTATTTGCCCTACATTCATTCGTGAAGGAACACCAAGAGGGTTAAGAATAATATCAACAGGAGTACCATCTTCCAAATAAGGCATATCTTCCACTGGCACAACTCGAGAGATCACACCTTTATTCCCATGTCTACCAGCCATTTTATCTCCTGGTTGCAGACTATGTTTCACAGCAATGAAAACTTTTACTGACATCGACACACCTTGAGGCAGGTCATAACCTTCATGTAATTTTTCTACTTTTCGCTTAAACTGTGCTATTGCATGTGATACTTTCTCATCAAAATCTTTTTTTAAGCTCTTAACTTGCTCAGAAATGGATTGGTTTTTTAATCCTATACCCCACCATTGCTCACGTTCAATAGAGTCAAATTTTTCTCGATCTTGAGAACCAGAATTAATAAGAAGTTTCTTCAGTTCATCATAGAAATATTCACTAGTAACATTGATTATATAATCTCGCTCTTCCTCAAAGTCATTTACCTCTTTTTGTTTGATGAGTAATGCCCTTTCATTTTCTTCAACCCTCCTGCGTGTAAAGACTTGTACATCAATTACTGTCCCTTCAACATCTGGAGATGTATATAAAGAGGAGTCCGCACAATCGAATGACTTTTCACCAAAAATTGTCATTAATAACTTCGTTTCAGGAGGCAATGAAAGAGAAGGTTTAGGTGTAACTTTACCTACCAGAATATAGCCTGGACCAACTCTTGTACCAATTTTCACTATACCACTATCATCCAAGTGATATAGATTTTCTTCATTAACACCAGGTATAGCACGAGTTATTTTTTCTGATCCTAAAGGGGTATCATGTACAACACAGTCAAATTCTTCTATATGAATAGAAGTAAAGAGATCTTTTTTAACAACTTCACTAGAAATAATAATAGAGTCTTCAAAATTATAACCTTGCCAAGACATAAAAGCGACTAGCAAATTTTTACCAAGCGCCAACTCACCACTGTTAATTGCAGGACCATCAGCTATTACATCACCCTTTTTAACATAATCACCTACGCACACTAGCGGTCTTTGATTAATACAAGTATTATGGTTAGAACGCTGAAATTTCCTTAGATGATAAATATCTACGTCCAAGTAGTTAACCCTTTCTTTATCAAAAGCACGTATAACTATAGAGTTACTATCAGAACTATCAACTATGCCATCGCGTTTTGCTAAAACTACAGCACCAGAGCCAGAAGCTACAAAAGACTCCATACCAGTAGCAACCAGAGGAGCGGTAGGCTTCAATAAAGGTACGGCCTGACGTTGCATATTTGAGCCCATTAATGCTCTATTAGCATCATCATTTTCTAAAAATGGAATCAAGGAAGCCGCAACTGATATTACCTGCTTAGGAGATACGTCAATGTAACTCACCTGATCACTACTTACCATAATGAAACTACTAGCATATCTACAGTATAGCATATCATCAACAAAGCAATTATTTTCATCGAGCTTTGCGCTGGTATCAGCTATATAATATAAACCTTCATCTATGGCAGACAGATACTCAATTTGATCAGTAACAACCCTATTAACTACTTTTCTATAAGGACTTTCAATGAAACCATATTTATTAATACGCGCGTATATAGCTAAACTGTTGATTAACCCTATATTTTGCCCTTCAGGAGTCTCAATAGGGCAAATTCTTCCATAATGAGTTGGATGAACATCACGCACTTCAAATCCTGCCCTTTCTCTTGTTAAACCGCCAGGACCTAACGCGGACAACCTTCTTTTATGTGTTATTTCAGATAACGGATTAGTCTGATCCATAAATTGAGATAATTGAGAAGAATTGAAAAAATCTCTTAAGACATTAGTTAACACTTTTGGATTAATAAAATCAGATGGAGAAACTTTATCTAAACTAGAAGTGGACATAGAATCAACTATTGCGCGTTCCAATTTCAACAACCCAGTTCTAAATTGATTTTCTATAAACTCTCCAACTGATCTTACTCTTCTGTTTCCTAAATGATCAATATCATCTACAGATCCTTGACCGTCACGTAACAATACTATTTTTTTTACAATTTCAATAATATCTTCATACGTTAAAACAGTTAAATCCTCATCATAATTTAATCCAAGGTAAGAGTTAAGCTTCAACCTACCAATGTTAGACAAATCATAATATTCCGGACTGAAGAAAAGATTACGGAAAAACTCCTCTACTATCTCTAAAACAGGAACTTCACCAGGACGCAAAACTCTATATATTTCATATAGCGCATCCTGATAAGACATGTTTTCGTCTAAGAAAAGCGTATTTAATATATAAGGTCCAACAGATACATTATCTATGTTCAATACTGATATTTCATCCACAGACAATAACTCAAGCTTCTTTATGTCTTCCAGCTTTATAGATTCACCAGCAGATAAAATTTTCGTAGAGCTAGCACTATCCATTAAATCTTCTGCCAGGAATAAACCACATATAGAATTAAAAGGAATCAGATACTCTTTCAATTCATTATCATATAGCTTTTTAGCTAGTCTTGAGGTAATGCGAACGTTAGCTTTAAGCAGCACATTACCTTCAATATCCATTAAGTCGAAAGGCAACCTCACTCCTTTAAATTTATCAGGAACAAAAGGCACTTTCCAACCATCTTTATGTTTTACATACTTTATTTTCTCATAAAATCTATCGAGTATATCATTATTTGATAGACCTAACGCCTTTAACAAAACTGAGATTGGCAATTTTCTTTTTCTATCAACACGAAAATACAAATGGTCTTTAACATCAAATTCAATATCAAGCCAAGAACCCCTATAAGGAATAATTCTAGCAGAATAGATCAATTTACCAGAATTGTAAGTTTTTCCCTTATCGCTATCAAAAAATACACCAGGAGACCTATGCATTTGTGAGACAATAACTTTTTCTACACCATTAATGATGAAAGTACCCTTATCAGTCATCATAGGCAACCCACAAAAGTGGACTTCCTGCTCTTCTATAGATTTTACAACAGTTGCAAGTTTGGAATGATCTCCACTCTCTTTAATCGATTTATATTTATCAAGAGAAATACCATCCTGCATAACAACAAGACGTATAGAAGCAATAACCTGAGCAGAAAAAGTTATACCACGCTTTATACACTCAGATTCATCATACTTAGGATCATCTACCCTACAACTTATAAACTCAATAGTAGCCCTACGCAAAGGATCATTTATTGGAAAGATTGTATGAAAGATAACTTCAAGTCTTTCATTACCCTTATTCTTAGGAGCAAATGAATCATACGATTCTTTTTGAACCTTAACCAAATCCAATAAAGAATCTTTTAAATCAATCGACCTAGAATAAGAAACTCTAGGAACAAAAGCACCAGAAGCGTACATATAAGAAGAATCAACCATTAAAATACCCCAAACTAATTAAAAGAGCTATATCAATATAAAATTAATACATTAAATATTATTCAAGCTCCACTTTAGTTGCTCCTGCTTCAATAAGTTTTTGCTTGATTTTTTCTGCTTCGTCTTTAGGAACATTAGCAGTTAAATCTTTAGGTAAAGATTCAACTAACTCTTTTGCTTCTTTTAAACCCAATGTAGAATTAACTTCTCTCACAGCTTTAATAACTCCTATTTTTTTACTTGCATCAATTTCTTTAATCACAACTTTATACTCAGCTTTTTCTTGAGTAGCAGGAGCAGCAGCATTATCACTAATAGGTGCCCCAGCACCAACAGCCCCACCAAGAAAAGAACCAGCAGGCAACCCTATTTTCTCTTCTAGAACTTTTACAAGTTCAGAAGCCTCTAATAGGTTTAAAGATAATATTTTATTAACCAAATCACTTGTTACATTACTCATAATTACCACCTTACTTAACAACAAATTTATTTTTTAGAACTATAATAATCCAAAACTCTCATAAGCCTCATAGAAGATGAATTAATAGACAACGCCAATCGAGCAGGAATATCATAAGATATTAAACGCATAATTTTAACACGCAATTCATCCAGAGAAGGCAACTTAGCCAGTTTATTAACATCTTCCACTGTTAACAATTCATTTATATGAGCCGCGCAAATCACAGACATTTTTTCTTTGTTAGCATTAATAAAATCAACTATTAACTTTGCAGCTTCTACTATGCCACTAGAGTATATAATAGCAACAGAACCAGAAAATTTACCTGATAAATAAGAAAATTTACCAGTCCTTTCCAAAGCCAAGCGCGCTAGAGTGTTTTTAACTACTAATACCCCACCTGCTATAGACCTCAGACTATTCCTCAGAGTTAATGAATCATTAGCATTTATAGATTTAAAATTTACTAATATCAAGAAATCATTATTTACAAATACGTTTATTGTGCTCTGTATAAATTCATCCTTATTTTTACGCTTCACGGTATCACTCCCTTAAATTATATCTTCCACTTTGCTTATCTTATAAGCTTCACCCATGGTTGAATTTAAAAAAACACCCTTAAAGTAAATTCCTTTCGCAGAAATAGGTTTATTATCTTTAATTACTTTAAGAAAGGCTTTTAAATTTTCTAGCAAGTCATCAATATCAAATTTAATATTTCCTAATTTACCATGAATAACACCATTTTTATCTGTTCTAAATTTTATCTGACCAGACTTAATGGTTTTAATAGCTTCTGCAATGTTAGAAGTCACAGTACCAAATTTAGGGTTAGGCATCAGCCCTTTAGCACCCAATACTTTTGCAATAGGAGTGATTTTTGCCATAAAATCAGGAGTAGTAATGCACCAATCAACATCTAATTTTCTACCTTTTTTTATTTCTTCAACTAAATCCTCTCCTCCTGCAATATCAGCACCAGCTTTTTCAGCTTCTAATAAATGTTTATCTTGAGCAAAAACAGCTACTTTAATATTCTTCCCGATACCTTTAGGCAAAACTACTGTACCACGCACCTGCTCTTCAGATTTACGTGAATCTACGCCTAAATTGACTGCAATATCAACTGATTCATTAAATTTTGCTGAAGCAGACTCAATAATCTTCTTCAAACACTGCTTAGGATTATCATTATATGTATTCATTTACCTAACCTTCCACAACTTCTATACCCATAGATTTTGCAGTGCCTACAACCATTTTCACTGCTGAATCTTCATTATCTACTTTCATATCAACCATCTTGCACTTTGCCACTTTAATTATAGCAGACATAGGTAATTTAGCCACTAATTCTTTACCAGGATTACCAGAACCTTTACTTAATTTAGCCTCCTGCTTAAGTAAATAAGCCACAGGTGGACCGCTGACAGTAAAATCATGAGAGCGATCATCCTTTATGGAAATTCGCACTGTTACTAAATCGCCTACTTTATAATTAGCGTTAGCAGCGTTAGTAACTTTATTAAAAGCTTCACAAAACTTAGGAACAGGTATACCACGTGGACCAAGTACTGAAGCAATTTTCGGTCCTGGAATTGCTTTCCCAGCTTCCATAAGTAAGTTAATCTTAGCAACTATAACACTCATAATTAATCCTCTATTTTCTCTACTTGAGCCAGATCAAGCTCTATTATTGTCGGCTTACCTAAAATTGATACTTCCACATTAATAATTTTTTTCTCATCGTTTACCATATTTACCTTACCAGTAAAATTTTGAAAAAGACCATCATTAATTTTCACTTTTTCACCTTTTTCATAACCATAACCTAATTTCTTTGTCTCTTGAGCATTATAAAGTGCATTACACATTGAGTGAATCTCACCGTCCAAAATCACCTTTGGAATATTACCATTTTTCAAAAACCCATAAACCTTAAGAGATTTTGGTATATTATTGATAAAATTCAATACTTCATCGCATAAATTCACGTATAAAAAGACATAACCAGGAAAGCATTTCCTTCGTGTAGCAATTTTCTTAGATTTCAACTCTACTTCACTTAGCTCTTCATATGGAATGAAAACTTCCTTAAAGTAACCATTAACACTCAATCTCATAGAATTTTCCAATATATGTTGGCGCACTTTCTCTTCACAATTGGAAGCAACTCTCAAGATATACCATTTATATCTATTAAATTCTTTACACTTTAAACTTATCTCATCATCTGAAATCATCTCAAAATCACCAGATTCACCACTGCAGAATCCAGGCGTTTGATTCAAAATATTTTTGCTTTCATCACATAGATGCATATATACATACACTTCACATAACTCTTTTATATCAGACTTTGAATTACATACCGTTTGATAAGGAATAAACACTTCCTTAAAATAAACAGCATTACTTACCAATTCACGTATATTTTGCTCATATCCATAATCAACTCTAATGATATACCATTTATATTCACATTCCATAAATAATTCCAAATAAAGCCTTAATTACGTAAAGAGACATAAAATCCACAAAACAGAAGAAAATCGAAAAGCATAATATAACAATCATCACAACAAATAGAGATGACAACACCTCCTGTTTCTTTACCCAAGCAATTCTTCGTATTTCTTGCTTTATATCATAGAAAAAAACACACAAACTTTTTAACATTTTCACCACAACATTAATGCAGGAGCGATAGGAATTGAACCTACAACCTCTGGTTTTGGAGACCAGCGCTCTACCAATTGAGCTACACTCCTATAACTCAAACTCTCACTCCAAAATCTCAGAAACAACACCAGAACCAACAGTTCTACCGCCTTCTCTTATCGCAAAACGCAATCCCTTATCCATTGCTATCGGTACTTGCAATTCTACTTCTACACTCACATTATCTCCTGGCATTACCATCTCCTTCCCATCTAGCAATTTTATGCTCCCAGTTACATCCGTTGTTCTTAAATAAAACTGTGGCTGGTAATTTGCAAAAAATGGTGTATGCCTTCCTCCTTCTTCTTTCTTTAATATATAAACCTCCGCCCTAAACTTTCTATGCGGCGTTATCGTCCCCGGTTTTGCTAATACTTGCCCTCTCTCCACTTCTTCTCTTTTTGTTCCTCTGAGCAATATTCCTACATTGAGTCCTGCACTCCCCTTATCCAGCAACTTCTTAAACATTTCTACACCTGTGCATATCGTCTTTTGCGTCGCTTTCAGACCTATTATCTCTATCTCTTCTCCCGTCTTTATCTCCCCCTTCTCTATCCTTCCTGTTACCACCGTTCCTCGCCCCGATATCGAAAATACATCCTCGATTGGCAATAGAAATGGTAAATCCACAGGCCTTGGTGGGACCGCCACATATTCATCTAACTTTCCCATCAATTTATCTATTGATTTCTTTCCATATTCGCTGCTGTCATCCTCCAGCGCTTTCAATGCAGACCCCACTACCACAGGCACTTCATTCCCTGGAAATCCGTATTTATTCAGCAATTCCCTCACTTCCATTTCTACCAAATCTATCATATCAGCATCAGCAACATCAGCTTTATTTATATACACCACGATATATCCAACACCTACCTGCTTCGCTAGCAATATATGCTCTCTCGTTTGTGGCATTGGCCCATCAACCCCCGACACTACCAATATTGCCGCATCCATCTGTGCTGCACCTACTATCATGTTCTTTACATAGTCAGCATGTCCAGGACAATCAACGTGTGCATAATGCCTTTTTTCCGTCTGATACTCAACATGCGCTGTTGCTATCGTTATCCCCCTCTTCCTTTCTTCTGGCGCTTTATCTATCTGATCGTACGCTACAAAATTTCCATAATGCTTTGTTATTGCCGCTGTTAACGTTGTCTTCCCATGATCCACATGGCCTATTGTTCCCACATTTACATGTGGCTTTCCAAATGCTTCCACTACTGCTGTCATAATT
>NZ_JAPQLL010000043.1:0-4475 GCF_028981865.1 Wolbachia endosymbiont of Drosophila nikananu
GTGTTAGCTAGTTGTCACTCTCTAATCCTGCAAATTGGCGTACTATACTGTATTAAACGACTTATAAGCGCGTTTCAGCTTATATAGGTAAAAACCCAGAAATGTTGTGAAGACATAAGGTGCACATAGTGCAAAAAATTAAAAATAAGACGCCAACTACGTTGTTTTCTTGCTGTTTAATCTGCACAGATGAAGATAACTGAATACCTTCACTATCATGATAAGGGGGCTGGCGAGGCTTGTCAAGTAGTTTTTCGTTTCTGCGGGCTACTTGAATAACGGCTACAATGTTTGTACAATTGTGCGTCATGCACTGGCCCATTTGTTGTGCTTAACAAAAACAAATGTTCGTACAGTACACTGCTACAAACATTACCTATAAAGAGAAACCTCTACTCCTTATTCTTTGCCCTTCCTGCACGCTTACGTTCATTTGGATCAAGGAATTTCTTGCGTAAACGTATAGATTTTGGAGTTACTTCCACCAATTCATCATCATCTATATACGCTATCATATCCTCCAGTGTCATTATCTTTGGAGGAGTGAGTTTTATGGCTTCATCACTACCTGAAGCTCTTACGTTTGTTAATTGCTTACCTTTTAGCACGTTTATCTCCAAATCATTGTCACGGCTATGCTGGCCGACAACCATGCCACAATATACCTTATCCTGTGGCTTGATAAACATAATTCCCCTGTCTTGCAAATTGAAAATTGCATACGCCACAGCCTCACCCTTATCTGTAGAAATTAAAACTCCATTGCGCCTTCCAGAAATTGGACCTTTATGTGGAGCATAACTATGAAATAAACGGTTAATTATGCCTGTGCCCCGAGAATCAGTTAAAAACTCTCCTTGATAACCAATTAATCCTCTTGATGGCACTAAAAACGTTAATCTTGTCCTGCCATTGCCAGAAGGTCTCATGTCAGTCACTTCACCTTTTCGGAAGCTGAGTTTTTCCATGATAATTCCACTATATTCATCATCTACATCAATTACTACTTCCTCTATAGGTTCAAGTTTTTTGCCATCTTCTTCCTTAAATAGAACGCGAGGGCGTGATACTGAAAGCTCAAAACCTTCTCTCCTCATATTTTCAATTAACACTCCAAGCTGTAGCTCACCACGGCCACCCACTTCAAATGCTTCGCCACTTGATGCCAAAGTTACGGTAATTGCAACATTTGTTTCTGCTTCTGCATATAAACGATCCTTTATAACGGTTGAGGTAAGCTTTGTTCCCTCTTGTCCGGCAAAAGGTGAATCATTAACACTCAGAGTAATCGCCATCGTTGGCGGATCAACTGGAGTTGAGCTCACTGCAGTTGTAACCTCTGGTGCTGCTATAGTGTCAGAAACTGAAGCTTTCTCAAGTCCTGCAATTGCAATTATGTCTCCCGCCACAGCTTGTTCTACTGGGATACGTTTCAAGCCAGAAAATGAGAGCAACTTAGTTAATCTCCCTCGTTCAATTACTTTACCGTCCAGATCAAGTACCTTAAGATCTGAATTGACTTTTGCAACGCCCTGATAAACCTTTCCTGTCAATATTCTGCCAAGAAACTTATCAGACTCAAGTAGAGTGACCAACATAGCAAAAGGGGCATTTTGATCATAAACAGAAGGTTTTATATAATCTATAACCGTTGAAAATAATGGACTTAAATCTTTCCTTTCATCAGAAAGCTCCTTAGCACACCAGCCATTTCTACCTGAAGCATACAACACTGGAAAATCTAGCTGCTCGTTAGTTGCATCAAGGTTAAAAAATAACTCATATATTTCATTTAATACTTCATCTATCCTGCTGTCTGGTCGGTCGACCTTATTGATTATCACAATTGGCTTCAAATTTGCTTTTAGTGCTTTTGACAACACAAATTTAGTTTGTGGCATTGGCCCTTCTGCAGCGTCAACCAGCAGCAACACACCATCTGCCATGCACAATACTCTTTCTACTTCTCCACCAAAGTCCACGTGCCCTGGTGTATCAATAATATTGATCTTTTCATCGCCCCACATTATTGATGTGCATTTTGCAAGTATTGTAATTCCGCGTTCACGCTCTTGGTCACCACTATCCATCACTCGTTCTTGAACTTCTTGATTCTCACGAAACGTGCCACTTTGTTTTAACATGTTATCGAGTAAAGTAGTTTTCCCGTGGTCAACGTGTGCGATTATTGCTATATTTCGGATCGATTTAAATTCGTTCATTTTCTATCATTTCAAAATTAATTTAGTAATAAGTATACATAAAATACTCTTGGAGTAAATAACTAAAGCTGTGCTGTGTTTCCAAGATATTATAGGATTACTTTGTTAAATATTCTCTACTCCCAGGTTTTGTTACGGGTAGTTGTTTTAATTCACTTGGAAGTTCTTCCTCGCTGTAGTTTTTGATGTTCAATTCAATCAAAGATATGACAGGAAAAGGCAGTTTCGTTTCACTATTCCTCTTTATTAGAGAAGCTTCAGCAATGACTTTACCTCCCTCCCCTTCTGCACATTTCACTGCTTCAAGTGAAGACTTGCCTGTGGTTATCACATCCTCGATAAGTAATATTTTCTCACCCTTTTTGATCTTAAATCCACGGCGTAATTCAAACTTGCCATTAACGCGCTCGCAAAACATTGTCTTTATTCCAAGCTGCCTGCCAATCTCATAACCCACGATTATTCCACCAATTGCAGGAGATAGTATTAAATCTATGGAGCTATTTAATTCTTTTTTTATTTTATCTGCTAATAGTGCGCAAACTTTCATGGCTCTGCTTGGATTTTCAAAAATCTTCGCACACTGTATGTATGTGTCACTATGCAGCCTGGATGATAAAACAAAATGCCCATGCAAAATTGCCTCTGCTTCTTTAAATTCTTTTATTATTAGGTTATTTTCGTCTAATATCATTTTTTAAGTTCACTATTACATTCTTTATTAATTATCTGAGTGATACAAATATCAGACCATACGTTTATTGCAGTTTCAAACATATCGATGATTGTATAAATAGGCAAAATCAGTCCCATAATATGCAGAGGAACATTCATCGACATGAGATAACTAGTTGCCATAAAATAGCACCCCATCGGCACTCCAGCGTTACCAATTGCTGCACTAGTTGCTAAAAAAATCCATATTAACATTTCGCTTAAGGAAAATACGCATCCATTCATCTCTGCAACAAACATCACAGTGATTAGTATAAATGCAGCACATGCATTCATATTAATTGTTGTGCATATTGGTAAAATAAAAGACGATAATTTCTTTGGCACCTTTAGCTTGTTCTGCACACAGTCTATGGTTGTAGGCAGCGTTGCACTGGATGATTTAGAAAAAAATGCAAGTGTAAGTGCCGGCATAACCCCTTTCAGCGTTTGAATTGGTGATATGCCTTTATACCACATAAGTAGCGGTAAAATCAGAAATGCCTGCACAAAATTTGCAGACATTATGCAAGTAAAGTACCAAAAAAGACTATAGAACTCGCTACCACCTTTTAATTCGTGCAAAAAACATGTAATAAAAGACCACACAGCAAGTGGAACAAGCTTTAGTAACCCCTGAGCAATTTTAAGTAACGTATCGAAAAGTGCAGAGAATATTTGATGTAATATGTCCTGCTTTTCTTTTGAAAGTGAAACAATAGCTCCACCCATCAAAAAAGCGATCAATATGCTACCAATAACGTTATTTTCAAGAAAAACTTGCACAAAATTCGAAGGAATGAGTGATTTTAAGTATGAAAAGTAACTGTAATTGTTATTATCCAAACTTCCTATCGTGTTACATATGAAATTTTTTTTCACTGGGTCTATTAACAGGTAAAACAATAATGCAATAAACGCAGCTATAATAGTTGTAAGCAGGGTATAAAATAGTGTTTTCTTAACTAAGGTTTTAATTTCGATTGAGTCTTTGAGCCCGGAAATTGTGGAAACTATTGATAGAAAAACTAAAGGTAAACTTATTAATTTCAACAAACTAACAAATATGTCACTAAACAGCTTTGCTATTTCAAATATAATCTCACTGTTTAAATAGTAAGCAACTATTGCAAACAGTATAGAAAAGAGTATTGCAAACTTGCGCATTGAAAATAAAACTTCAAAGTAACATTATACAACAATTTTGCTATTTGGGAATCAGATTGATAGACAAAATAACTTTACAAATTAGGAAAAGATAAGAGGATGCGTTTATTCGGAGACAGTAGACTTCTTGCATAACCCAAACTAAGTAGAAAAAGGTATCATCCGAGTAGTTGACACTGGTTCCTTTATGACGGCAGTGCCCAGACTACTTGGATCCAGGAAACTTAACTTTAAATAAGTAGCTGCATAATAAAGACTAGATTCCAGCGTCACGCGCTGGAATGACACCTGTAGCCCTACGTCATACCGCGATTTATTCGCGGTATCTCTTAACATAGATCCCGCTGCGGGATGACGGTTGTCGTTTAGCTA
>NZ_JAPQLL010000044.1:0-16362 GCF_028981865.1 Wolbachia endosymbiont of Drosophila nikananu
GTTATTTATATGTACTTCAAAATATTGGCGTTTTTTATTCTAAACGCTACGATTCAGCCGCTTTTAAATGCAACTAACCTAAATTATAAACGTTAAGAAATTTACTAAGCGGAAAAAAAGGCAAAGAAACCCCAGGGTGGCTAGTATTCAAATTCTCCCTTGTCTATTTGACGTCTTTTACTGTCTTAAACGCTTTATAAGCGCGTTTCAGCTTATATAGGTAGAAACCTAGAAGTGTTTATAAAGACATGAGGTGCACATAGTGCAAAAAATTAAGCATGATTTACGCCAAATACATTAAGTTTTTTTGTCATTAATCCACTGCAGAGATTGCGAAGATAAATAAATAGCTTCACTTTCATGATAAGGGGGCTGGCGGGGTTTGTCAAGTAAGTTTTTTCGTTTCTATGTTGTCAACTACTTGCATGATGCCACTTGCCACCTGTCAATTACAACGTTCGTACAGATATATGCTTGACATAGGATCCAGAAAATTTAGTTATATATAGGAAAATCTGAGTTGACTACACCAACTCACGTTCAGCAAAAAAGAAAGCTATCTCCTTACGAGCATTTTCTAGACTATCCGAGCCGTGAACTCTATTTTCACTAATGTCATCAGCAAAATCACCCCTGATTGTACCTTTCTCTGCCTGCTTTGGATCGGTAGCTCCCATGATTTGTCTGTATTTACTTACTGCATTTTCACCAACTAAAACTTGAACTATCACAGGACCAGAAGTCATAAACTCTACCAATTCCCCAAAAAAAGACCTATCTTTATGAATTTCATAAAACAGCTCTGCTTGTTTTTTTGTCAGCAGCATCATTTTTTGTGCTATGATTTTGAGCTCAGAGCTTTCAATGTATGAATTTATCTTGCCTGTAATATTATTTTTTACTGCATCAGGTTTTAATATCGAAAGTGTTCTCTCAATTGCCATATTATTTCCTTATATAAAATAGTATATTTATAGATTTACTTTATTGTAAATTTTGATTTGATAAAAGTAGTTTTTTATTTATAGTTAAGGATAAACCATCAAGGAGGTATTGTATGGGTAAATGTTGTAAAAATAACACTACCAAACAAGCTGAGCCTACTACTAAAAAACAAGCTGAATCTACTGCTAAAAAATTGGCCAATAACTTGAAATCATCAATTTTTTGTGGAACAAAAGGGTTTTTAACTTTTAATTTAGCCTTTTTAAGTTATTTGGAATATAGCATATGTAAATGCACTTCATCTGCTCATATACAACAAAAGGAAAATATTGAAAGATGTAACAACATAATACAGGCTTCCAAGCTTGCACTTGCTGAGGATACAGATAGCAATTTTGCTACACAAGAGATAGAGCAAAAAGAAAAAAACTTTAACCAGCAACACAAGTTTTTAAGAGATACTGCTGCCTTTGCAATGAAAAGAAACACTATTCCATTTTTTGAGATGATGATTATAGTACCATTTGTTTGTTTTGCACTGCCAGTTATGGTAGGCAGTATAAGTCTTATACAATGTGCACTTGTATGCGCTGCCTTAATGATCACCACATGTTTCGTTGTGAGAACTTTTAATCTACGTGAAAAGTTAATGGAAAAAATCACCAACCATAGTAGAGAAGAAATAGACGCGGAATTTAAGAAGGATACTATAAAATTTCCTATTTTTAATCAAAATAGAAAACACATCGAGTATAATTCGCCTAATCCAGGGCAATTGCTAAATGACAGCACCTCTCTTTTCGTTAAAGTTTTATTTTTTCCCCTCAAGGCTCTTCTGAAGGTCCTGCAAAGTTGTATAATGTTATCTTTAGCTGCTGTTGAACTTCTTGAAACGGTACCAAGTCTTTTTGTCGATACATTTTTCGATTGGAGCTTCACATCCACCAAGAGTAACCTGCAGAAATCAGGCCATTTATTGTATACAAGTGTGAGAAATTTAGTGCCTATAACTAAATTTGATGAGTGTGTAGCTAATTTTATAGGCACCCCAGAAGTAACTTGTTGTAAGTAGTGCATAGGTGAAAAAGGCTGTCATTTTATTTAACCTTGGTGGACCTGATTCACTGAATGCGGTCCGTCCTTTTTTATTCAACCTTTTTTATGACAGAAGAATAATAAGTCTACCAAACCCTTTTCGGTTTCTTTTAGCAAAGTTTATATCTGCGAAACGAGAAAATACTGCACGAAAAATATACGAGGAAATTGGAGGTAAATCGCCGATTTTGGATAATACGAAAGCGCAAGCTGATGCTTTAGAACTAAAATTAAATGAAGATAGAAACCATGTACACAAGGTATTCATTTGCATGCGCTATTGGCATCCATTTGCTGACGAAGTTGTTAAAAGTGTAAAACAGTTTGATCCTGATGAAGTAATTTTGCTGCCACTATACCCTCAATATTCAACTACCACAACTTTGTCATCCATCGAAAATTGGCAAAAAAATGCTAAAAAGCATGGCCTAAAATGCAATACAAAAATAATTCATCATTATTATGACAATGAAGACTTTATTGAGGCTCATGCTAACTTGATAGCCAAGTACTACAAATTAGCCAGCAGGATTGGTAAGCCAAGAGTCCTATTTTCAGCCCATAGCTTGCCCCTTAGCGTTATTAAAAAAGGCGACCCTTACGCTTCACAGGTAGAAAGAAGCGTAGAGTTAATAGTAGAAAAGTTAGCTATCAATAACTTAGATTGGTCAATATGTTATCAGAGTAAGATTGGTCCTGTAAAATGGCTAGAGCCAAGTACTGAAAGTGAGCTATCACGTACAAAAACTGATGGTGTACCTGTAATTTTATCACCTATATCTTTTGTTTCTGAGCATTCAGAAACTCTAGTTGAACTTGATATAGAATATAAAGCAATTATCAAGGATGGATATTATTTTCGCGTACCAACTCTCAGTATTGATTCCTTGTTTATAAAATGCTTAGCTGATTTGTAGGGCTTTTCTTTAAGGCTTTTATGTGATAGAGTAAAAGGTAGTTATTATTTTATTAACTATTTCATGCCAAACAAGCTAAAAAAGAAATCTAATATACTCGCACAAAAGGTGCATGATATTTATGATCATGATTTCAGGAAGGCAATCTGCATCACAACAGGTTTAACAGCCCTATTGTGTAAGATTTCACTGCAATTTTGCTGCGAGTTCATTGACAATAATAGATCCAATCTCTTTCTTATACGGAATGTTGCTCGACTAGTAAAGTTTCCGACATCTATTCTATATATTGCCCATTCTGCTTTTATTCTACAGGATCTAATTAAGGATTACAGAAACCCTGAGAGTAAAAAAGAGCTGGCAAAAGTTGTGGGTAAATCGGCTAATCTTGCAAGCAGCATCATAGAAGCATTGATGATGTTGAAAGTCATCCATTTTTTTACTAGGGGTGATGCAGACATAATAAGTCACATTCACTTAACATCAACGATCCTATTTCTGTTTATTTCGGAACCTATAAGCTACTATTATTCATGGAGAAAATACCTAGATAATAAGGATCCTGAAAAGTCTGCTAAGTGTAAGAAGGACCTTATTATCAGCACATTAACTTTGTCATTAGGTTTGTTAAACTTCATATTAAAAAGAATGGAGACTGCAACCATACCAATAAACTTAGGTAATGGTATAATCTATAATTTCAACTTAAGCGTAACAGTTAGCATAATATATAGTGCAGTATTTCTGGCAGTTCAGCTTGAAAAATTGTTTCAACAACCTGTCAATGATGATCCTTCCACTGAACTTGATAGTGTTGGCCATAACCATATTCAGCACGGTAATGATGGTAATGATCTGCCCGATGGCAACGCTGTGGGAATGTAAGGGTTAGAGGTGAAAAGATTTTATTTCTACTGCCAACGCTAGCACTGCTAATTTGCCAACAATACTCCAAAGTGACAGAATTTTACCTTCCACAACCTGGCTAACATCATGAAACTCACAGTCAGTGGCATTCAAGCTAGAATATACATCTTTCCTGCTATTACATCGGTATAAGTAACATGTTGGGGTATCTCCTATATAGTATATTAGCGGTTCTGCAGAACTGCTTTTAAATATGTCAATGGTTGGTACACCTTCTTGTATAATGACGCTATTGATTGCTATTCCTTCTTTTATCTTTTTCATTTTATGACGCTTTTTTTTATTGAGATTTAATATTTCCTCTCCACTTGTTGCTGTTATAATGCCCATCCCATATGTGCCATTGCTTGCTTTGATAAAAACGTAAGGTTGTGTTTTTATTTCATATTCCTCATATTTTTTTTGCACTAGAGATAATATTTGGTCAACTTTAGTCGCTACTGCTCCTAGTGATGAATCATCATTAAAGTCAACTTCATTACAGCTTTCTGTAAGCACAGAAATAAGCCATGGGTCCATTTTAAATTCGCTACAAAATTCGGACGCTAATTCTTGATAGATTTCAAAATACTTAAATTTCTGCCTGCTATGCCAACCGTATAGTGGACTTGGTACTATATCTTGCTTTATGTCTTTTAGCGTGTCTGGAATGTGGCTCGTCATATCACGATTCAGTATAATAACATCAGGCACAAATCCTGAAGTTGTCTTTAGCAGAGAGTTTTCTTTCACGATAGTTTCATATGGTTCTATTAAATTATATGCTTCGTTGTGAAAGAGGCCAATTCTAGTTTCAAAACCTGCAAGCTGCAGTACTTTCTCTATAACAAATACGTTTTCTATATACATTTTATTTCGTGTGTAATTCTCCGGTATTATAAGAGTCTTTTTATGTTGTTTTGTCTCAAAATAACTTTTTATTAGTTTTGCTGCTGTTGTTCTTGATGTCTCACTTAGATTGTTGAACCCTGCAGGAAATAAATTAGCGTCCACTGGGGCAATTTTGTAGCTGGAGTTTCTAAGATCTATAGAGCTATAAAATGGCAATGTAAGGCAGTTAAATTTTGCCTCAAACCAATTATTTATACTTTTTTCCAAATCTGGGTGAATTATGTTTTGCATCTACACTTTAAATGTTATAAGGAAGGTATTATATTATACTATAATTAAACATATTTAGCAAATTTGACTAAAGATTAAAGTATAATGAGATTCTTATTTAAAGTGATAGAAAAATGATTCAACACGATAACAATAAAATGTATGGAACTACTATACTGTCAATTAGAAAAGATAAAAGCGTAGTAGTAATAGGTGATGGACAGGTTTCACTGGGCCACACTGTTATAAAATCTGGAGCAAAAAAAGTTAGGCGTCTTTTTTCTGGTGATTCTGTAATTGCAATTGCCGGTTTTGCTGGAGCAACAGCCGATGCATTTACTCTCTTTGAAAGACTAGAATCTAAACTTGACGAGCACCCAGGGCACTTAATGAGAGCATGTGTTGAACTTGCAAAAGACTGGAGAATGGATAAATATCTGAGGAAATTAGAAGCTATGATGATTGTTGCAGATAAATCCATTTCATTGGTAATTACAGGAACGGGTGATGTTCTTGAACCTGAAGATGGAATCGCAGCTATTGGCTCTGGGGGAAATTTTGCTCTATCTGCAGCAAGAGCTTTAATTGACATTAAAGGAATATCAATAGAAGAGATTGCAAAAAAGGCTATGAAGATAGCTGGCGATATATGCGTTTATACAAATCATAATGTAGTTATTGAAAAGATAGAGGAGTGATATGTCTTCCAAGCAAAAAACTTTGTGCACTAATTTTCCCAATCAGCCTATAACCCTTTCAGAAGGGCGGTCTTGTAGTAGTGACACCTATGATAAAAAAAATGACCTCTATAAAGATACTAAGAGTGGTTTTGATTCAAATGACAGTGATATTCAAGTTAATCACAGCACTCAAGTTTTGTTAGATGACCTGCCACCACAGAAGATAGTTAAAGAATTAGATAGATTCATAATCGGACAGGATGATGCAAAGCGTGCTGTGGCTATTGCGCTCAGAAATCGTTGGCGTCGCAATCAGGTTCCATTTCCATTGCGCGATGAAATCATACCTAAGAATATATTGATGATTGGTCATACAGGGGTTGGTAAAACTGAAATAGCTCGCCGCTTAGCAAAACTTGCCGGTGCACCGTTCATAAAAATTGAGGCAACAAAGTTTACTGAAATAGGATACGTTGGACGTGACGTTGATTCGATAATACGTGATTTAGTTGATGTAGCAATAGTTTTAGTTAAAGAGAAAGCCCGTAAAGCCTTAGCTAAAAAGGCTTTAATTTTAGCTGAGAAAACAATAGTAAACTCTATGGTAGGCGAAAATGCAACCGAAGAGAGTAAAAGAAATTTTAGAGAAAGGTTGAGGAATAAAGAGTTTGAGGACGGAGAAGTTTCTATTAACGTCAGAGAAAGCAAGAGTATGTTACCTACTTTCGATATACCAGGCATGCCAGGTGGGCAAGTTGGTGTGATGAATGTAACAGAAATAGTGGGCAAGATGTTTAACGGGAGCAAAAAAACAAAAACTATTACGGTGAAGGTAAAAGAAGCGCGTGAAATATTAATTAATGAAGAAAGTGAAAGGCTAATGGATGAAGATAAGATAATCAAAGAAGCCATTGATCTTGTTAGTAATGACGGTATAGTATTTTTAGATGAAATAGACAAAATTGCAGCGCGTACAGAAGTAAAGGTTGAAGTAAACAGAGAAGGAGTGCAACGCGATCTGTTACCACTACTTGAAGGAACAACTGTTACAACTAAGTATGGCCATGTAAAAACAGACTATATATTATTTATTGCATCTGGTGCTTTTCATCAGTCTAAACCATCTTACCTCTTACCGGAATTACAGGGCAGATTACCGATCAGGGTAGAACTTAAGGCACTTACTCAAGAGGATTTAATAAGAATATTAAAGGAACCAGAATCTAGTTTGTTAAAGCAGTACATAGCTTTAATGAAAACAGAAAATGTGACGCTTGAGTTCACTGATGATGGTATAAAAACCATAGCTGAAATAGCGTTTACAGTTAATAGGCAAGTGGAAAATATAGGTGCAAGAAGACTTCACACTGTCATGGAGAAGCTTTTAGATGAAATAAGTTTCATTGCTTTTGAAAAAAATAGCGAAAAATTCATTATAGACAGCAAGTATGTAAAAGATAAACTTGAGTCAATTTCGAAGCAGCTTGATTTGTCTAAGTTTATACTTTAGGAAAAACAAAAAGCCTACTTTAAGTAGTATAGAGAGTGTTCAGAAGGTCAGCCAGTAAGCCTAAAATTTCAGCTATATTCTTTAGGCTGTTTTTCAACAGTAGAATGGTGCGCTGCAACCTCTTGCTTAATATCTAAGCTTAAGTCAATTATTGAGATATTTTCTTCATCATAATCTATGTCTTTTATTAACATATCGTCAGTAATAGTCAAAAGGTCAGGCGGAGAAAGAATAGTTCTTTTATTACCAGCTCTCATTCCCACAACTCCAAGCTCTATAGCAAGTGGTATTTTTTTATCGCCAACCCTAAATTGCACTGTTTGATCTTTGACTATATATTCCCCATTATGCTCCTTTACGCTATATTTAACTGATATCCCATCACCGCACCTTACTTGTTTTCCAGTCTTGTTAATTAAGTCATTAAAAACCATCAGATTATTCACTGAGTCGGGATATTTATCCTTTACTTCGATCAATTTGACGTAATAAGAATTAAAATTCACTTTGTTATCATTGGCAATAGTAACTACACGCTCTCCGCCTTCTTTCATACCTATCACCCCTAAACCCACTTCTTTTAGGTCATCTTGACCTATTTTCAAAGTAACATCAGAAACTTTACTAAGGGGTGTTGTTAAGTTATTATTAGAAATTTTATATATTTGCAGTAGGACTTCCAGGCCGCAGAAAGCCTTGCTGCCACTGCCTTCAGTAATTTCATAAAAATTTATCGAATCTTCTTCCTTTTGCTGCGTCATTTCTTCTAAATATTCTGTTAGCCCATGCTTTTCAATATAGCGGTTGAGTGCTGATTCAAGTATTGGCTTCACTAGATAATGTGATATTGTCTGTATCAAACCACCATGCGTGGCACTTATCTCATAAAGCTTGTCCTTTTTTTCCGGTTTACCTTTATTTATATAGACAATAGTAAACATAAAAGCAGAGGTTAAAGTGAGAATCATTACTATGGAAATAAGCATTTGTAATATAATTTTTCTAACCATCTTTCCTTACTTGATTCAATAAATCATATAAATAATTAATATCCCCTGAAAGCTCACTCAAATTATCCAAGCCTTGTTTAAAGAGGGCGTCTATATAGTTCTCTACTTCACTTTTACCAAGCACAGACATTAGATTATTTGTTTTATCTTGTTCGTAATCTTCAATATCATCCTTAGCTTGAAAGATAAGCCCTAGGTTTATCCCGTAGTTATATAATGCTTTACGTTGCTTATCTGTAGCATCCCCTATTATAGCACCTATTTCACATGAAGCTGCAAATAGTTTTGCGGTTTTCATCAAATGAATTTCTTTTATTTTGTTAAAATCTGCATCAATATCTAAAACCTGTCCTCCTACCATTCCCTTAATTCCTATTGCTTGAGAGAGCACTTTTATGATCTCACAGCGTTTCTCATTTAACGAAGATAACACCTCAAAAGCCAGAGTAAGTAGTCCATCTCCGGCAAGCACTGCTGTTGCTTCATCAAATTTTTTATGGCAGCTTAGCTGGCTTCTGCGAGTATCACTGTTGTCCATGCATGGTAAATCATCGTGAATTAGAGAGTAAGCATGAACAAATTCAATTGCTGCAGCAACTGATATTACTTTTTTAGCTTCTGCGTTAAACACTCGTGATGAAGCTACGACTAAAAAGGAGCGTATATGTTTTGCAGGCGCAAGGAGTATATAACGCATAGCTGATATAAGCTTATTCTCGCTATTTTCTGGTAAGAGTTTATTTACTTCTACAATAAGCAAATTTTTTGTTGTTTCGTCTAGCATTTTCGAATTGTTAATTGTTTAGCACGTAACGCTAGCCAGCCAGGGCAGTAGAAAACTTTGCTGTAGTTTACCAGTTATAAAAGATATTGCAAACATAAAAATTTTTTATAACATCAAAGAATAGGTTATTTTTTTGGTAAGAAATGTGAATAGCGAACTAGCAAAGAGCACTAGAGAAGACATAGAAGAGAAAGTGAAAAAGATTATACTAGAGCACATTAGTAAGGATGTAGAGAAATTCAACAGCTCTTCAAAGCTTTCGGAGCATGGTGCAGACAGTTTAGATGCAGTTGAAATCATCATGGCAGCAGAAGAAGAGTTCGGAATAGAAATTCCAGATGAAGACGCACAAAAAATGGAAACTATGGAGCAAATAGTTGAGTACATTAATAATAAAAAAGGCTAATAGTTAGTGTTAAATGAGCAGAAGAGTAGTAGTCACTGGTGTCGGGTTAATCACTCCACTAGCGGCAGATGTTGATAACACTTGGTCAAGGCTAATAAAAAGTGAGTCTGGCATAAAAGCAATTAATGCAGATAGATTTGACTCTTCTGATCTTGCTTGTAAGGTTGCAGGGCAGGTGCCTGTGCAATCCGATAACATTGAGAGTTACTTTAATCCTGTAGGTTATATTTCTGAGAAAGACTCAAAAAGGACAGATCGTTTTATCCATTATGGTATTGCAGCGGCTATTCAGGCAGTAGATGATTCATTAATTTTGGAAAGCCAAAACATCAATCGGGAGCGTGTTGGTGTGACTATTGGCTCTGGTATAGGTGGTCTACCATCAATTCAGGAAAATGTTATTACCATGCAGGAAAAAGGGCCCAGACGTGTCAGTCCATTTTTTGTCCCTGCAAGTCTAATAAATTTGATATCTGGCCATATTTCTATTAAATATGAATTTACAGGTCCAAACGATTCAGCAGTAACCGCATGTGCAACAGGTGCGCATGCAATCATAAATTCAGCAAGAACTATAAAACTTGGTGAAGCGGATATTATGATTGCAGGTGGAGCAGAAAGTGCACTGTGTAGAGTTGGAATTGCAGGTTTTGCGTCTATGAAGGCATTATCAACTAAATTCAATGATAAACCGAAAGAAGCTTCAAGGCCATGGGATGCAGAACGCGATGGTTTTGTTATGGGTGAAGGAGCAGGTATATTGGTGCTGGAAGAATACGAACATGCAAAAAAAAGGGGGGCAAAAATACATGCTGAACTGGTTGGGTACGGACTCACAGGAGACGCGCACCATATTACAGCACCACATCCAGAAGGAAGAGGTGCGTTTAAGGCAATGCAGCTTGCCTTAAAAAGTGCGCAAATTAATCCAAATCAAGTAGGATATATTAATGCACATGGAACTTCAACGCCACTTGGAGATAAAATTGAAGTAATAGCAATGAAACAGTTATTTGGTGACTACGTTTATAAAATACCTGTTTCTTCAACTAAATCTTCTATAGGACATTTACTTGGTGCTGCAGGGAGCGTTGAAGCAATATTCAGTATTCTTGCGTTAAATAATGGAATTATTCCGCCAACCTTAAATTTACATAAACCTTCAGAAGGATGTGATTTAAATTTTGTACCGTTTAAAGCTCAGGAGCATAAAATTCAATATGCTCTTTCTAATTCGTTTGGTTTTGGTGGCACTAATGCATCGCTCATCTTTGGACAAGTGTAATCAATTTTGCTGCTGAATAGCTAAAATGTACGAACATTATGATCTGTGATAGCTATATTATCTGTAATTTGCCTTTTACTGTCGATTTACTATACTTATTTGGTAAGATATAGCTTAATTAAATGCACAAAATATTAGTAAGTAGTAACCATAAACCTCTGATCGGAAAAATCAAGATTAATGGCTCAAAAAATGCTGTTTTACCAATAATGGCAGCAAGTCTATTGAGTAGCTTCTCGGTAATTTTGCATAATGTACCTGATTTAATTGATGTGCATCTAATGTCTAAGCTGCTTGAGAGTCTTGGAGCGAAAGTGAATTTTACACGCAATAAAGATTATAAAGCAAATCATACTTTGGAAATTGATTGCAGTAATATCAACAATCATGTAATGTCACACGAAACTGCAAGTAAGCTGCGAGCATCTCTTTTAATGCTAGGTCCAATTCTCAGTAGATTTGGTAAAATCACAACAGTCTTTCCTGGTGGATGCAATATCGGAAAGCGTCCCGTTGATATGCATATCAAAGCATTAGAAGAAATGGGAGCTAAAATTGAAGTTGAAGGCTGTAATATAATTGCAACAATGAAAGGAAAGCTACAAGGAAAAGAAGTTATACTTGAGAAAATAAGTGTTGGTGCAACAGAAAATGTAATAATGGCAGCAACACTTGCAGAAGGAGTGACAATAATAAACAATGCTGCAACGGAGCCGGAAGTTCTTGATTTAATAGAGTTCCTAAAGAAAATGGGTGCTAATATTGAGATTAGTGATACAAGGATCACAATAACAGGAGTTGAAGCATTAAATGGATGTGTTCATAAAATAATACCAGATCGCATAGAAGCAGGCACCTATGCACTAGCTGCTATAATAACCGGTGGTAAGTTGGAGTTAGAAGGAATAAGTCTATCTGATATAAGATGTATTGTGAATGAATTGAAGGCTATAGGGGCTAATGTTGAACTATATAATGAGGGGGTTATGATTTCCAGAAAAAATTGCTCTATTAGGTCTGCTAACATTGCAACAGATCCATACCCCAACTTTCCCAGTGATATGCAACCACAACTGATGTCTGCAATGTGCATCGCTGATGGGATATCAGTAATTGAAGAGAACATTTTTGAAAACAGATTTGCACATGTAGATGAATTGAGAAAGTTAGGTGCTAATATCAGCATAGAGAAAAATAAAGCCACTGTAAATGGAATAAAAAGCTTATCTGGAGCTAATCTGTGTGCCACTGATTTAAGGTCAACAGCAGCTTTGGTACTTGCTTCTTTGGTAGCCAGTGGAGAAACTACAATAAATAATTCGCATCATTTATGGAGAGGATATGAGGCAATGCACGAAAAACTCAATTCATGTGGAGCTGATATCTCTATTTCATCTTGAGGACATACTATGAATGAAACAACTAAACGAGTCACAGTAAAAGAAATAGATGAAATTTTATATGAAGAACATAAGGTATTAGACCATGGATTTATTCGAGTAGTGGATTATATGGGCTCTGATAGCGCTATAGTTCAAGCTGCTCGTGTTTCTTATGGCAAGGGAACAAAACAGATAAGTCAGGATGAAGCACTTATAAAGTATTTAATGAGACATCATCATACAACTCCATTTGAAATGTGTGAAATTAAGTTTCACGTGAAACTTCCAATTTTTGTTGCAAGGCAATGGATAAGGCATAGAACTGCAAATGTAAATGAATATTCGGCAAGATATTCAATACTTGACAATGAATTTTATATACCAAAACCAGAACAGATTGCAAAACAATCTGATAATAATAAACAAGGTAGCGGTGAAGCTTTTGATCCGGACACCTCAAAGAAAATAATAGATTCTCTAATAAATGACTCTAATTTAGTATATTCTCATTATGAGAAATTTATTGAGCAGGGGCTTGCAAGAGAAATTACCCGGACTAATCTAACGCTTAATTACTACACGCAATTTTATTGGAAAATAGATCTACATAACCTCCTTCATTTTTTGAAGCTTAGAGCTGATAAGCATGCCCAATATGAAATCAGAGTTTATGCAGAAGTTATGCTGGATATAATAAAAAAATGGGTCCCATTGGCTTACAATGCCTTTATTGAATATTGCCTAGAATCAGCTTGTATTTCAAGAACTGGTCTAGAAATAATTCGCAAATTAATTAAAGGGGAAAACGTTACTAGAGAAGAAAGCAATATTGGTAAAAGAGAATGGGATGAGCTGATGTTCATACTTGGTAAACAATCTTAAAGATAAAGGCATATGCATAAATCTTTATAGCAATTGTACATATTTATAGATTTATAGGTGTAAGCAACAATTTACCAGTATTGTTATCAACTGATATATCAATTATTTTTGAGTTTGTTCTTTCTGTTGTTTCATAAAGTTCCTCAGCTTTCTTTAACATTAATGTTGCATTTCTAAGCATAACGTAAATCTCACAATAGTCTGGAGAATTTTCAATATACATATTATATGAATAAAAATTTACAGCCAGTTCTACTGCCCTACAAATTTCCTCTGATGTAAAATTAGCAACTCCTGTATTAGGACAAAAGCCAACGGCTCCTCTATTAGGGTCAAAAAATATGTATTTACCATTTTCTGCTTTATATACCAACATAGAATGTGCAATATTCTCATCATCATCACTACCTCCTTCATTACAAGCATAACAGGAGAAATTAAATTCTAAGTAGCATTCTATCTCTACATTATCCAAAGCACATTTGACTTTTTCTTGATTAATATGAACCCATACTTCTGTTGATGATAAATCATTACACTCTTGTTCATATATTGTCTTGTCATAAAATTGATCTCCCTCATGTCTCTCAATGCTCTGAATATGAAGAATAGGTAAGAATTGCAACAAGATCTGCATCATCAACAATTCAGTTGTTTGTTCTTTTCTTCCATCAATATAATCTATAAAATCTTGTTCAGGTACAACATCAGCAGACCTGAGAAATCCAGCAAAGTCTCCCATATTCTTTAATTCTAAAAGAGTAATAAAATAATTTAATGGATGACATAGGCCCTCTTCAGGATCAAAACCCAAAATTTCCTCAAATCTATCTTTTAAGTGTACAAGTTTTGATATGCTATCTGACATAAAATCATTCAAATTAAATTGAATAGCTTTCTCACTTTTAAACAGTTTTTTGTATTGTTTACTAGGTGATAAAATTGGTGCTTTATATACATATCTACCATTCTCTCTATGTATACCTTCTACATCTCTAATGATGCCTTGTTTCACATTTTTACTAATGGCAGATTTGTTTTCATGATCTCTTATATTGGTAGTTTGATTTAAAAATTTCACTACTTCTTGCCCTGAAAAAATTCTATCAATTTCTTCATTTGCAATTTTGAAAAATACTTTAATTTGAGAGTTATCTTCAGAAGTATAAACTTTTAATATATTAGACTCAGTAATACTATTAATATATTTCTTAACGTATCTTGGCATATTAATTATTTAAATTATTAGCTATATAATCTAATAATATAATAGTTTACACCATCTGGAAATTAATATTTTAATAAAATACTTATTAAATTTAATTTGTTATACTAATATTGATCAAATTAACTCATCACTTTTATAGAACATTTCATTGAAATCATACAAAGTTCCAAAATCTTTACCTTGGATGAATAAATGATCATCTGCAACGTATGCTTCAGGCAGAGTAAATGTTTCATTATAGTGGCCATGAATTGGCATAATAATGCCATTATATAGAACTGATGCCTGTTCGTGATTATATTCCTTACTGGCTTGATATTTACCAAGTATAGTAT
This sequence comes from Wolbachia endosymbiont of Drosophila nikananu, assembly GCF_028981865.1. NCBI lineage: Bacteria > Pseudomonadati > Pseudomonadota > Alphaproteobacteria > Rickettsiales > Anaplasmataceae > Wolbachia > Wolbachia endosymbiont of Drosophila nikananu. The sequence continues at coordinate 14,488 of NZ_JAPQLL010000044.1, forward strand.
TGTAGAAGTTCTTTATATCATCATACGTAACTTGCAATTCTACCTTATATTTTCCCATTTCAATAGATTCACCTGCCTTGATTTTTAAGGGATGTGGTGATTCTTCCTTATTATCCTTCATGTTGTCTATAACACTTGTTATAACAGCTTCTTGTTCATTTTCTGTTGGCTTTGCTTGTTCTTCAACCTTACTATTTTGATTTTCAGTTTTTGTCGTTAACTTTTTTGTTTCCGCATCTTGTTTAGCTTTTTCATCATTTTGTTTATGTATTTCGTCTTTATATAATTTTTCCTGCAGAGTTTTTTCCATATCATCACGCAAAGCTGGTTGATCTTCAACATAACTACTACCATCATCTGCTTGCATTTGGTTAGGTTCTTCTTTCTGTATAGTATCAACCGTTCCTTTCTCCCCAGACTTGGCTTCACTCTCTACCACAACTTCTTCGTCTACTTGCTCATCATCAATTGTAAATTCAGTATCTACCTGATTACTATCTTCCTCCAACTCATTAGATAATTTTTCAGATAGCTGATCACCACTCAAATATGGTTCTTTTGAATATTTAGCGTAATTGTAGGGATCAGTTCTGTCTGCTGAATAAAACCCACTTTCAAAACCAGAGTAAGAGCTTTGATTGAGCACAAAAAATAAGTTTTCATAATCAACCAGCATCTCATCTCTAGGGCTAACAAAATGCAAGTATTCATCGCCTTCCCATTCTGGGTGGTGTGTATATTTTGCTATGTAGTATTTGTTTGAATCAAGGACTATCTCCCCATCAAGTTGTAAAATTACTGCTGAACGCCCATTGCCTATATCATGACCCTTTATCACTTTAAATATTTTAATCTCATCATTTTCTATAAGTTCTTTTAATTCCTCGTTCTTTTCATTTAACTCTTCCTCCCTTTGTCTTTCTTCTTTTCTTTCTCTTGCCAATTTTTCTGCTTCTTCGGCAGCTTCCTTTTGTAATTGCGAGAATACATCTTGTGTGGTCAAGTTATTTGCATTGCTTAGTAATTTATCTAGTATGTTCGATACAGTCGGTAATAATTTACCATGGTCTTCAAATACTTTTTCCTTTGCTTTATTATAATAATTTGGATTATAGATTGCATGTAGAGGATAAAAACCATAATCTGCGCTTGACACATTGTTAGATGACAGTTCCATTGAAAATCCGTTATGATTGAGAGGAAGGTTCGAAGTTAAAAACCTACTGCTATCATCTCTAACATTTAGCTGATTTCTGCCACCGTATTGGTTATAAGAGATGTAAAAATTTTCAGGGTTGAGATTGAAGTGGTCATCTAAGTTATCAAATTGAATTGTACTGCCAAGCTTCTCACGCAAAAGATTTTTGCTTTCATCTGTTAGCTTTATACGTGCAGAAAAGTAGTATCGATCTATAGGTTCGCCTTTTTCTATCTCAAAATTCAAAGTAATAGTATTGGTAACCATTAGTAGCCTCCAAACATTATGTAAATCTATTCATTATTTTATTTATCAATCATACGGTGTATACTATGAAAAATATGTTAAGTATTAAGATTTTTTTTCTTTATCTAGATAAGTTAACAGTAATTTGTCATTTTATCGCGTGAAGCTGGAATCCAGCTTTTTAAGTCATGAGAGCTACGAAAAATCACTTGACAAGCCTCACCAGCCCCCTTATCATGAAACTGAAGGTATTCAGTTATCTTCATCTGTGCAGATTAAACAGCAAGAAAACAACGTAGTTGGCGTCTTATTTTTAATTTTTTGCACTATGTGCACCTTATGTCTTCACAGCATTTCTGGGTTTTTACCTATATAAGCTGAAACGCGCTTATAAGTCGTTTAAGACAGTATAGTACGCCAATTTGCAGGAT
>NZ_JAPQLL010000045.1:0-39376 GCF_028981865.1 Wolbachia endosymbiont of Drosophila nikananu
TAAGCAATGCATCGATGTTATATTTTGCCAACAGCGACGACCATCAACATCGATGTTTTCGGTCGAATCTGCATCACTAGCTGCGGAGAGAGTGAGCCAGATCGAGAGAGAGAAAGAGTGAGAGCGAGATTGAGAAATGAAAATAATCCACGTCTGCAGCATGCGATGGCGCTCTTAAATGCAATCAGTGGCTCTCTTTGAGTGACACTCGCACATGCACATTGTTGATACACTCAATATTCCAAAATGGCTACACTTTTGGCTCAAAAATCGCGATTTCCTTCAGGGTTTTTGATCGTAACTTTGCTAAAACTCAACCGATTTTAGTCTGGTTTGGTTTTTTCTTCTTGGTTTTTAATGGAGAACATTTCTGCATTTAAAAATAGTTTTCTAATTTTTGGTCAATTTTTGACAATTTTGACGATGTAACCCCTTTTATTTTTTTGAGAAAAAATGGGTACACTTTTGGCTTAAAAATCGCTATTTCCTTCAGGATTTTTGATCGTAACTTTGCTAAAACTCAACCGATTTTAGTCTGGTTTGGTTTTTTCTTCTTGGTTTTTAATAGAGAACATTTCTGCATTTAAAAATAGATTTCTAATTTTTGGTCAATTTTTGACAGTTTTGACGATGTAACCCCTTTTATTTTTTTTGAGAAAAAATGGGTACACTTTTGGCTTAAAAATCGCTATTTCCTTCAGGGTTTTTGATCGTAACTTTGCTAAAACTCAACCGATTTTAGTATGGTTTGGTTTTTTCTTCTTGGTTTTTAATGGAGAACATTTCTGCATTTAAAAATAGATTTCTAATTTTTGGCCAATTTTTGACAATTTTGAGGATGGAAAAAAATTGTAACATTTTTGGCTTAAAAATTGCTAACATCTTAAAGAGTATTGAATATTTATCTTTTTTAATTTACTTTATTTAGATAAAGTTAGATCTTTGAAAATTATTAAAAGTGTAAATAATATGGCTCTTTTAAAGCAGTTGCTAAAAAAATATCAAAATACCAATATTCGGAGTAAAATACCGTTCAATTGCGTTTATTTATACCAAAATAGTTATAATCGTAAAAAGGTAAAAATAAAACAGTAAAACTAATTTTAACTTCAGTTCTGAGGCAAAGAACTGTTTTCAGAAAGTAACATCACAATCGAAACAACTCCCTTGCTTTATCTTATTTCAAAAATAAATTAATACACAAGTTATTTCTTTTCCCATTAAAAAATACAATCATTGTCTTTTTGTGTTTTTTATTTATAATTTTTCACTTAAATACAAAAAATACTCTTCTTTCCTCTTAGATTTTTCATTTTTTTTTTTAGTTTTCCTTGTTATGATAAAAATATTCAAATAAAAATTATAAGCAAACAAATGGCAAAATTTTCAAAACTAAAATCATAAAAAAACAGATTTACAGAATTACAAAATGAAAAAAAAATGATAAAAATAAATAAAAGCTCCTTGCTGAATACAAAATAAAATAATAAAACCGAGAAGCGGCACTACTACAGGCAACTCATTAGTTTAATTGACATTTTTATAAATGTAAGTATGTACGCGCATCTGTATGTCAAACACAAATGGTTCATTAATGAATTAAACAAAAAAAAGTACACGCAAAAGTCTGCTTGGTTGCTATTTAAATAGGATTTAAACTAAGCATAGCTGAAGAAAAGGCAACGCGGCTGCTTAAAGAACACTTGTTGTTGTTATGCTTGTTATATTTACTCGTTATATATATATAGTCGGTATATATATATAGTATATGCGTGGGTAGTTATATCCGATAAGTATACATTTATGTATAGTTCTAGCTCAGAGTGTGTCAGCTTGCTTGTAAAGTTGTCCAAAATATTATTAATTGATGTGTGGCTGCATGGCTCTGCTCAGCTCAGCTTTCTATAGGAAACCTACTCCGAAATATCAATTGGAATGGATGTGGTAAACGTTGGCGTCTCCAGCTCCTCGTGCTTCTTCATTTTGAGACTCTGCAGTGGGGGAAAGGAGGAAAAACCGAAGTTGGTGAAAAGATGGTTGGGGGAAATTTAGCCACAGATACGCACCTGTTGCAGCTTGTAGTGATTGATGATGTCCTGGTCGGCCGGGCACGATTGTGTGAAGGCGTCCAGCTGGTACATGTGATACATGTAGCGCCACAGCGCCGTCAAGTGCGTCTGCAAGGAGTGAGGAGGAGGATTAGCGGTGACTCATAGGATGTGAATAATCAATAATCAATTCAATCAATGTCTATAAATATAATTTAAAGCCCGTTTACGGCTTGTTTATCAGCGAGCTTCTAGTACCCTCTACTTACCGGGATCTCAAAGTCGACAAAGTACTTGCCCGCCACACGAATGTGCTGGAGACGAGGCATCAGCTCGCAATCGAAGCAGCACATGGTGTCGCCGGTAAGGAAGCGCGTATTGCGCGCGGCCAAATGATCGTTGATCTTGCGCAGGTGCGTGAGCAGGGCATTGTTCTTGGCCTCGTCCTTCTTCACCAGCATCAGCTTCAACTTGACGTACAGATTCTCGATCAGTGTGGCCACCTCCTTGTCCTGCACGAAGAGATTGTAGCCGCCCGGTATGTTCTTCATGATGTGCCTTTCGATCTTCTCGTTCTCCAGTATGGCCAGCCCGTTGTCGATCAGGATGGGCGGGTGTGTGGCCTCAAAGTTGGTGCGGAAATCGGGCGGTGGCTTCTGCATATCCACCGTCGTCACCTTCAAGCTGATCGTCTTCAGCTCGGCCAGCAGGTACAGGTCCATGAAGTACTCCTGGCAGAACAGACAGGCACCCTTCCGCCTGCCATCGATGGTGCTGGCCTAAAATAACATTGAGGCAATGAGTATTATTATATTATAAATATAGAATAATGGGAATATGAAAATGTGAGCACTGCTGAAGGCAAAGGACAACCAATCCCAATCCCAATCCGTTTTGCTTCATACGATCATAAATAAATGGTCTTTTAGAGCTTCCTAGGAGCTCTATTATTTCAATTATTCCCCATTATGTTCTGTTTTGTTTTTAATAGATTCTAAAAACAAGGCATTTAAATAAGTGGCATTTAAATATGAGGCTTCTGCCAGCGATACCATTAGGCGTTAATGTGGGTCACATTTACGGGCAACCGGTCAATTAATGGGCGTTCCGGGCTGGCTTTCATAATGCCCAGAGTGTCCAGTGTATGTGGACGCTTCGCGTGCCAGCAATTACCGATAAATAAATCAAATAAAAATTTAACGAAATAAAACAAACATAATTTCCATTCCCATCATCATGTGACATCATCAACGTGGCGTCGCGTGATGTGTGCTGTGTGTTTGCCTGGCGTTTTTAGGGACCGGATGCGGCAACCCAAGACCCAAGACGGCCACCAAGCAGTAGAGCCAATCCAAGCCAGACGAGAGAATTCTGCATCGCTGCACTGCCAAGGCCAGCGCAGGGGAAAACATAACATTTGTGGATACAAAGATAGAAAGATAGATAGATAGATGGACACATGGATAGAGAGGCGACTATAAAGCTACAGGGAAAATAGGTTATTAATGACCATTTCTTCGATTTCTTTGTTACCGGATATTGAGCAAAGTCAAGGGGAAGTTCAGCTTGCGATAAAGAAAAACCTTTACAGATAAGTGCCTTTTTTATCAGTGCGAAAAAGACGTGATTAAGATTAACTTTACTTAGTCATTTAGTTTCCTGCTTAATCTAAAGTATTTAAGTACGTGTTTCATTCAATTTAATTATGTCAGTATCAAGGTATGTACCTCAAGAGATCTCCAGACAAACCTATCTGAGGAGTTATTTTTAAAATGCCAAATGTTAAAGCTTCAAATGTTAAATAAATATTAAAGATACATTTAACAGTTTCCTAAAAGTTTCTCAACTAACAGCAGGCTAAAATCTGAAAGATAATCAGACTAAGCAGTTAAAATCTTAAGGATGCATCGTTTTGAATCATAAGTAACTAAAGGCAACTTGATCATTTATAGAGTTGGTAATCCATTGCCAGGTTTCTCTATAATTTGTATTCCAGACCTTCTTAGTCAGTAGCCACTGTGGATCACTGGCTGCAGCAGAAACAGAGAAAGAAACAACAACAAAAAGCACATCAAGTGACGATGTCGATGCGGTGATGATGATGATGATGATGTCATCAGCAGTGTGTGAAGTTTACTTGTTGATTGCCGTTGCCTGCCTTCCTTTTTTTTATTGTTTTTTTTTTTTTTTGTTTTTAATTTGTTGCCATTGCTTTTTTGCCGCTGCTATTATTTATTTTTGTTGCCATTGCTGCTATTGCTATTTGCTATTGCCATTGTGCCGTTGCCGTTTTCGCCGGCTTATGTGCATATATGGGCTGTGTGCATATGCGTATTCGTTAGATAAGCCAGCGGCACAGTTGTACCAGTAATTACGTACGAAAGTACGAAATAAATACAGAGAATATATAAGCATATAGATATATGTTATAAAGCTGTGTTCAAGAACAAGGCCATCAGTCAGTGGGGAAAGGAATCTGGCACTCGAAACTCCACAAATAAAACAAACTTACAACCTGAGAAACAGGGAATATAAATTGATATTTATTTATTATATATTACCAAATGGTTTCATTTAAACCCGACTAAATATATAATAGTTCAAGCAACGAAATCTTTGCAAATACCAAGCCAAAGTTAATTATTTTTGAAAATGATCATTCGGACAAGGCCACTTTGAGTTTTTGAAGACTGGGTCAACACCGTGAAGCCACAGCAATGAGTCTATAACAACCATTAGTGGCAATTAACAGCAAATCAAATTCAGAAAAGCTGGGAAAATGTAGACTACAAAAGTATAAAAACATACGCGACTCTTTCTCCAATACCTGGCTTTACTAAATGGCTAAAAACAATCTAAACCAAGATGTCACTTTATTGTGCAAACTAAATATACAAAACACACTTGCTTTAGTTTTTGATATTTATTGATATTTTTATATAAAAATTTCTTGGATAAGAGCAACTTAAAAAATATCATAACTCCCCCAAAAAAGCTTTAATCTTAAACTGGAAAAAAAGTTCCTTGTTAGTTTTTATTAGTTTAATAAATCTGCATTCCAAATTTGATATGTTAAAAAAATAAAAATGTTGACAATTTTTTTTTTTTTTTAATTTAAAATTTTTTTTATATTCCAAATAAGGCTAGATCGACTTTGCTGTTGATGCTGATCTAGAATACTAATACTTTATAGGTTCGGAAATGGCTCCTTCAGTGCTTTGCAAATAAAATTATGTACATAAATAAAATAGTAAAAATACTTAAACAAAATGAATATTTATAATCATTCCATTTTCCCCTCTAACTCTTTAAATAAAATCTTATTTGCTAACGATGCGTAAACTGTGCGTTTATATAAATTGAATTTTACGCCTCAATTGCAGACAATTAAATTATTATTTCGAATAAGGAGTTAATTAGCATTGCCCTCTGTGGGCTTGAGTGTGTGTTAATGGCTTAATAACCCGAACCAAAGCAAACTGAGCCTCCCCGAGCCCGAGCCCGAACCCAACCCATTTTCCAGCCCACATAACGCACAATTGTTGTGGGAGCGGTTTTCCGTATCAATTTCTGGCGCGGTGCTTAAACGGTGCTCATTTGTGCTCGCACGAAGCATGGCACATGGGGTTATAGTGTGTGTTATTAACTGTACGCAATCGCAACACGTACGGGAATCCATAAATTCCCAACTGACCCGGATTACTTTCAGACATTCCATTCGCCAGCAGAAGTGATTGTATTTTGTCTCTTCTTTTGGCCCAAATACTGACTAAGGATCGAACATTTATGCTATATAACATATAGTACTGGGAATACCTAGTACTATTGACAGTGGAGATCGTGTGGAGACCACGACGACGTGTGGCAACGTCAAAAGGTCGCTTCAAGTCACTCAGGCAATCATAGCGAGTTGCTCATAGATATATACACTATATATATACTCGTACATGCCCCAAAGAGCCAGATACAGATACAAATGCAGTTACAGTTACAGATACGAACCAGAGATTGAGATACAGCTACAGAGACCACGACTGCAATTGGCGCTTTCAAAATAGAAATGACGAGGCAGGAAGGCCAGAAGACGCTAAAAGCAGTTAGCAAATGTCAAGTGTCACACACACAGCACGCCTCAGATGTATATACTATATACGCTATACGTACTTATATGGCTGTGGCACATCTGGCTAATAAAAGCCGCGCAAGCAAAATAAATACCTAGCTTATTTTTGAATACATTTTCGGTTTCGGAATAAATGTGACTTAAGAACAGGTGAGGTCAGAATTTTAGAAATTCTAGGCTTTAATCTTACTAAATAATAATAATTTGGAAAGTTTGGAAATGAAGTGGACCACAAAAACCCCTAAAAGCTGATCGAAACTGAGCAGTTCAATCACTAAACAAATATTTAATAAATTTTTCCTATTAAAATTAATATAAATTTGATTAAAGTTGCTATCATACCTTAAACGATTTGATGAAAATTATATAATACCTGATAAGCAGCAGCTACCCATTAGATATTTCCCACCTGATGCAGCTGCTAATATTTCCACCTCGGCTGTACGAGCAAACCTACACTCAGACATATTGTGGGCGCACTCAAACATCTTCGATTTGTTTTCCTTTCAATTGTAAATTCGTGGCCCGATAAGATAAAGATGAAAACGAAAAGCCAAGTCAAATAAAACGTAAATTTGTTGGCTTTACGCGAGTAGAGCGACACCCAAGCAACCAGACAACGCAACCCGCCAACCCACCAACTCACCAGCCAAACGGATCGACCGACAACTAGAAATCATAAATAAGCCGAAAATGAATTTAGTGGAAATAGTGGCTGTATTTTGTTGACTGTTTGCTTTGGGGTTTTATTTTTGGAACCCATCCGAACCGAACCGGTCGCTCCCTGGTCCCTGGTCCCTCAACGCTGGCAGCTGCAGCGCAATAATTTTTCTTTTCGGTTCGTGATCATCAGCGAGGGCAGATGTCAACCTTGAGCTAAGTAGGAGCCATAGGGAGAGCTTTCTTCGCACTCGTTTGCCCAATTTCTGGGCCACAGACGAGCGCACATTTCATATCTTATCGTAACCAGCGGCGGAAGTTATCGCCATGAGAATGATGATGATGATGATGATCATTGTGGACGCGATGAAGTAATGTCCAAAATAATAGAAATACAATCAAGGCAAGTGCTCGCAGGTGAAGTCAGCTTGCATATCTTGGTAATGAGGCTAATGGGTTTTCCAAGACCAGGCTACGGGAAAGGCTGCCAGAAGAGAAACCCTTCAGGAGCAGAGGTATGACCATAATTCAGATAAACAAAATATATATCGCTTAGAAATATTCAGTAAACATTGCTAGATCCTCTTGGGAATGAGTTCTAGCGCTCATCTTGCAACATTTCTTTCCAGAACTCTTTGGGTTAATTGCTTTTCCAGTTGGACAACCGGTAAGGTGTTGGGTAATCAACTGATACACAAATAATGCACGAGTTGCAAAAGGTAATTAAAGCAGGCGACACGAGATAAACAAAAACAAACGTTGCCACCCACAATATGCATTTAACAGGTGAGCGAGTGGGTTGAGTGGGAAGTGGGAGGAGGATGGCAAGCCTTTGCGTGCCTTTCTTTGCTGAAATGTCAGTCACACACAACCGGTAGAAGCACGTGGGGGTGTGTTAAGAGCAACACAGAATAATTATTGCAAGTTATCCATGGTTGAAAATAAAATAAAATAGGAAACCAAAGCAGACTTAAGCAGTAACTCGAAATAACTCAGCGATGATGAGTTCCATGTTAGAGGGTCATGTTTTATAAATAGAGACTGGGGGAGGGCTCACAAATGAAAACAACAATCATAAAATAAATTTATGAGAGGTGCCTATAATAAATTAATACTCAGTCGGTTAATATTAATTAGTAAGACTACAAATAGTGACAAAACTAATAAACCAAATGAGACTTTTGTGAATAGATTAAATAACTTGGTAACAAGTTACAAAACTAACAACTGGACTGGAAATATATTTCTTACTGAAATATATATTTTTAAAATACTACTTTAAAATATATAAAGTACCTAAAATCAATCTTAATTTATAGCCCTAACGTAGTGATGTGATTTTACAAAAAGAATAGAAGCTAACTTTGGGAAACCTTAGTTTTTATACTCTTTGTTACCATTTGGATCATTAAAATCGATAACTTAGCTAAAGACTGATATAATTTTAAATCTGTGTCAACAAATAAGCATACTAAATTTAAAATAAAGAAACAAATAATATTTAACCCCTTTTAAAATATTGAAACATTGGGTAAAACATTTTGTTTCTGACGAACACAGCTAAAACGACTAAGCTGTTAATGCTGATCAATAATATATACGATTTATAAAGTCGGGAAATGCCTTCTTTAATGCCTTACTAACTTCTGACTAAACTTATAATACACTGAATGGTTATAAAAATAGCCATGACACCATTCAATCCAACAAGTGAGTTTTGTTTGTTTTATTTTCTCTGTGTAGAAACGACCCGAAGGGCCTTTAATATGAGAGAGCGGGCACTGTGTTTATCAGCACATTCAAGTACAAGCAGCCCAGCTCCTCCTCTTCTCTACAGCTCCTCAGTTCCCTGGCACCTCCAGCTACCCAGTTCCTCAGCTCTACTGCCCCCTTAACTCCTCCGCCTCTTCAGCTCCTCCAGCTCTCATCTTGAATGCATCTCAAGTGGCCACAAAGCGGCGCATTTTCCTCAAGGCGGCCACAACAATTGCTGGCGTTGTTGAGAACCCAACAAAAGGCACTAAATTAGCTCAAGTTTTTAGCAGAGAAGTAAAGAAGAAAGAGTATTCCAGTTTCAGAAGTAAATTTTGATATTAAATTATATTATATTACAGGAAACTATAAGAAAGAAAATATAATATTAACAATCCTAAATCTTAGAATAATTTTATAGATTTTCCTTCGGGTTTCTGATCTTCCTCAAATCGTACATAATATTTGTATCTTTAAATAGGATTTATTATTATTTCTTAAGGCATTCTGCTGCTGAAATTTCCTATTATTTTTTGCTGTATGTTTTTGGATTGCTATTTGTTTTGATTGCCGCTTTGTTTTGATTCGATTCGATGGCATGGCCAATTTCTGGAACTCTTGCGTGGGCGATGACTCGCGGCTAAGGCATTGGCTTTGGCTTTGGACATGGAGTTGGAGTTGGTTTTCCAAGCCAAAGCCAAAGCCAAAGATGAAGCTGAAGCCATGCCAAGGAGGCGGAAAAGCGGGCACGAGAAAAACCTGTTTAGCGTTCAATGATTGTTTTGTTTCCCCTCTCGAGGCAAACAAACGAAACAAGAAAACACATTTGTATTTGTTTGTTGCCTGCACGCGCGGAACAGAGAGGCATGCCACCACGATCCGGGGCTATAGGAATACACATGTATATATATATATATAGCTTCGCTTCGGCTTAAACTCCAGCTTGGCTTTCCTCTGGCTCGCTGCAAATTGAACTTTCACTTTTTTCGCTGGGAATTGGACATGGAAATGGAAATGGAAATGGCTTTTCACGTAGTGCGCCTTGTACGGCTCTACGGAATGGAGAGTGTGTTGTGTGATGGTGCGTCTTTGCCGCTTGTTGCAAAGTTATGTCAAAGATGCTTCTGCTCGTTCGTTAGCTCTTCTGGAAAAGTTTTGCTGCCAAAATCCAGGTGAGACGACAACTACAACAACAACATCAAGAGTCAACAGGTGCGGCAAGCACTTTCACCCACGAAAACAGGAAAAGGGAGCGGAGCTCTCTGTACAGTAAACTTTTGGTCATTGCTCATTGCAGTTGATATTTGTTAATGGAAGTGGGGGATACCACCTTCAGGTACTTTTTAATTTGACTATATAATAGTATGGGGTAAAAAAATAGAATTCTAATATAAAGAACCCAAGAAATGTGTTTTTAAAAAAGAAATACCTTTCCTTCCTTTCTGGAAATTGGAAATAAAAGGGAGGTACCTTTTTCCCATACTCTATATAAATTAGGCTTAGAAAACTTCATTTTACTTATTACCCTATTACTGTGCAAGTTCCATATGATTTCATTATAAAGAACCCAAGAATAAATAAGTTTTTAGAAAGGAATACTTCTCCTTCCTCACTGAATTGCTCATTGCAATTATTATTTTTTTGGGAATGGAATTGTTTAAAATAATGGTAATGGTTTGGGGTATGGAGGGACACTGGTGGCCGGAGGGGGGATTAGTCACGGGCAGACGACTCGAGGTGCGGCCGCCATTTGCGTGGGCTGGATGAGTGGTTAAGTTGAGTCGTCGAGCGTTGGGCCGAGTTTGCCAATAGAATCAACAGCAACGGCAAACGACACAGGGCTCCAAAGTGTTTCGAAAACAATTACAATTACTTCGGCAAACAGTGGGAATCAACAGAGCCGAGAGTCATGCTCGAGTTACAAATGCGGTTAAATTGATAGCTCACCTGAAGGCGAGGTAAAGGTAAGGTTCCCCTTGACTCATTTGGCTTAAATTAACTCTATGCAACTAACTAACAAGAGTGTCAAGCGCTTAAATCAATAAGAGAATTGCTTAATTCATTTATCTATCTTTTTTAAATATTTCTAAATTTCTTTATTCTTTTTTAAAAGAGGTCTTAATTATGGAAGCCTAGTATCGTGACCGCAAATGTAGGTGCTAGCTTTTTTGTTTTTGTTATTTCTTCGATTCTTTTGGAGGGGTATGACGTATGCGTCAAGAAATTTAGAAATCACTAAGAGATAAAAAAAAGCCAACAATTCACACATACTACACCGCACGCCGCACACCGAGGAAGGGTCTCCGGCGGAGGAGGAGTTGTGGTTGGGGCTCGGAGTGTGGGGAAGTATGTATGGGGAAGAAGAGGAAGGAGCAGCATTTGTTGAGCAATTGGCGCAATGAAATGTGATTAAAGTTTATAACAGATAAGAGTGCCACAGAAAATATGTTACGTTCCAGAATTAGCAGACTTTGCGCGCACCCACACACACAGGAATTATAGAAACACACATATTCCCACATACATACATAGGTGCAGAGGAAAAAATACACTTGATCGGGTACCGAGTTCGAAGTTGAAATGAAGATGAGATCAATATAAACAATTTACAAAGAAGTTCTGACTAGTAAACTAGCATTGCAGGAGCTAAATCGATTAGATCTTGATGAATAAGATAAGATATAGATTTTAATTCATAAATAACACATTAAAACTGATATTCTAAGAATTTAAAAAGAATCAATAAATGCATATAAATAATTTAATATGAATTTCTTATTCCATTTTATAACGCACCGTTTCTTATCCATCTTTTCAAGATTATCACATTTTTCGCTCTGTGCAGCTTGTGGCTGTATGTTTGTGTGTGCACGATAGGGAGCAAGGAAGAAGAATAAGAGGCGCAAAGGAAACCGGTTTTGGCGATGCTTAGAAACTACAGCAAAGAACGGGGCACCGGGGAAACGGAGAACGTGAAACGGGTGGCCAATGTGATAAAGCGGGGCTTGTGGGGGTGAGGAAGAGAGTGAGAACATCATATTCTGTTCTTTTTAACCAAATGTGACACACTGCAAAATGCCAGAAAGAAGAAGCAGGCAAAGGCGAAGACGAACAAGAGGAAGAGGCAGAACAGCAGTTCGTGTTTTTTTTTTCAGGTTTATTGTTGTTGCCCGCTGGCTTTGTTTGCTTTTGCTTCTGCTGCATTTTCACTCTGCATGGAAATTTGCGCAGAGCGAAATGGAAAACCACACAACACACACATACACAGCAGTCGAATGCCGACTGTGTATATGCAAAGCAGCATACTGTCATATATGTATGCAGTATAGATATAATTTTTTTCGAGTTTTCCTCACCTTTATGATCAGTTCTATCTCGGGCACATCGAATTTGCTGCCTCCGTTCGTCTCCTGGAGCTGCTGCTGCGCTTCAACGTCGGCGGCTGACATTGTCGTTTAAGTTTGACTTCTGGGGCGACTTCCGATCGAAAAGTTTTATCCGCGTGACGAGAGACGACAAAGTGCGTGCTTCTGTTCGTTTCCTTTTCCCTTTTGTTGTGCTAATTTTCTTTGCCAATACACACGCACGCTGCTCGCACACACCAACACTCGGACACTCACACACAGTATTTATCGGAGGGAGACAGAGAGGGACAACTCGCCTCGCAGTGTAAAAAAAATATGCCGTTCTTCGATTTGCGCGCTGCAAAAGCCGATTGTTAATTGGAGTGACCGTCGCCGGAACGCTGAGATATACTGTACCTTGGAGGCACTAAAAATTACCTTAGTGCCTGCATTTCTTTGGTATTTTTTTGAAATACCGAATGAAAATATCGATAAAGTTCGGGATTCTGTGATTTTCCACACACTGGTCTCACTAGCCGCGTCAAGAAGCTTCGCGTGCGCCGCGTTTGTAACTTTATTTCCCGGCTTTTCTTCCTATCCACAATGGACCTGGCGGAGCTGCTGCAGCAGGCCCAGCGCCTGGTAAACGAGACCGAGATGGAGACGGAGCTGCCGCGCGTGGAGCGCACCTTATCGCAGGTGTTGCAGGCCACCCAGGAGATGCACGCGCGTGTCACCCAAACCGGCACCAATGATCTGCAGGCGTAAGTAGTGAATATGAACACCCGGAAGCGAGGCTCAAGGAGTCCCTCTGTTCCATTCGCAGCCACATCTTGCTGGGCTCCAAGGGCGTGGACCTACCCAAGATGACCCAGAAGCTGGAGTCGCTCAGCGCACGCAACTCCCTTGAGCCGATTGATCCCATCCAGGACACCGATGTCCGGGGCTATCTCAAAAACGAGCGAGAGAACGCCATACTGAGCGTCATCGAAGAGACCAATCGCAATGTAGGTTCAGCCAAAAGAAATCATGAACGATCCTGTCCTAAGAATGATTCTCTTCAGGTTTTTTCCTCCGTGGAGCGTCAAAAGTGGCGCAGCGTCTACAGTGAGTGGGGCAATATGAAGGAATCGCTGCTCAATGCTCTGGTTGGTCCCAGCCAGCAGGATTTCCCCGACTTGCAGCGCCAAAAGGTGACCACGGAGCTGCCCGACGAGCCGACACCGTTATCGCGTCTCAGTCACTTCGAGGCGCTGTACGCCAAGGAGATAACATCCTACAACGCATCGCACATTCAGGGCGGCCATCGCACCAACTTGGTGGCTACCTTTGCTGAACTTGCCGAAAAGTCATTCGACGATCCGTTGGTCACCGAGATGTGGAATGTGCTGAATTACATGGCCAATGTGACGCCCATGTCGCGCAACATTGATCCCATACATAGCCGCCAGACGGCTCCGCAGTTCATTCAGCAGGCGCGCACATATCTGGAGCGCCGCTACAAGATCTACATGTATGCTGTTACCGAAAAGAACCTGGTGATCGCCCGGCGCGGTGGCATTCCCAACATCTACAATCTGGTCAGCTCCTATGTGGGTGTCCAGTTCCAGCAGAGCCATACCATCGTCGGCCTGCTCAATGTGGACAAAAACGGCAAGCCGCTGTGGCCGCATGTCTACTACAGTCTGCGCTGCGGCGATACGGGTGCAGCTGTGCAGTTCCTCAAGGAATCGGGCACCTCCCCCGAGCTCCTCAAGCTAATGACGCTGCAGCGTTTGGGAGACACCACCTCGGAGTCGTCGTCGAACACCAAGCTCGAGGGACAGCTGAAACTGGAGTACAACAACAAGCTGCGCATCTGCAGTGATCCCTACAAGAAGGCCGTCTATGCCATCGTACTGGCCTGCGATCCGCATGACGGCCATGCGGAACTAATACGCACCATCGACGATTTCCTGTGGATGCAGCTCTCCATTTTGCGGGAGCAGGAGAAGCGGGACTATAACATCGAGCAGCTGACCTACAGCGGCCTGCAGTCTCTCATACTGGAGAAGTATGGTGAGAATTACTTCAATGCCAGGGAGAAGGCTCCGCTATACTTCCAGGTCCTGGCCCTCACCGGCCAGTTTGAGTCCGCCATCGAGTTCTTAGCCCGCAACCAGAACAGCCTTACGCACGCCGTTCACATGGCCATCGCCCTGAACGAGTTGTGCCTGCTGGGGACGCCCAAGTCTATAAACGAGCCACTGCTCAGCGCCGAACCGGATGATCCGGCGCCAATGAAGCGTCTCAACCTGGTGCGTCTCGTCGTGATGTATGCCAAGTGTTTCGAGCAAACGGACACCGCCCAGGCCCTTCAGTACTATTACCTGCTGCGCCACTTCAAGACCGAGGACCGTGGCCCCAACGCCATGCTCACCTGCGTCTCCGATCTGCTCGTGGAGAACTGCGACGACGATATGCTGACGCTGATATTCGGCGTTGAGGACGAGCAGAACTCCAATCGCTTCACGGGCGGCATCTTTGCCGAGTTCCACACCATGGACTATGACATGTACTCGCTGGCCGGCATGGTGGGCGACGAGCTCTCCAA
This sequence comes from Wolbachia endosymbiont of Drosophila nikananu, assembly GCF_028981865.1. Taxonomy (NCBI): domain Bacteria; kingdom Pseudomonadati; phylum Pseudomonadota; class Alphaproteobacteria; order Rickettsiales; family Anaplasmataceae; genus Wolbachia; species Wolbachia endosymbiont of Drosophila nikananu. Next base: position 14,521 of record NZ_JAPQLL010000045.1, read on the forward strand.
TCGCAGCAACTACGAGTCGGCCATCAAGCTCTACTACATAGCCGGCCAGCTGGACAAGGCACTGAGTCTGGTGTGCTCCCTGCTTTCGCAGGTGGTCCACCAGCCGCCGCGTCCGTGCAGCATGCGGGAGCGGCTGTCGTATGTCATCCAGAGTCTGGATGCGGCACTGGTTGAACGTAAAACTGATGTACGGGCCCATGTTCTGATCACATACACCACGCTGTCGCGCCTGATGGAGTTCTTTGATCTCGTTAACGCTGGAGAGACGCGTTTGGCCTCGGAAATCCTGGCAAACCATCGCCTGGTGCCGTCCAATTCCACCGAAGTCGACGAATGCGTGACGAATCTGAAGCGCATGGGTCCGGAGATAATCAAGGTGATGCCCGATGTCATTCTGGCGGCCATGAACATTGTGTACGCCGAGTATATGGAGCAGCGCTGCGGCCCGGATAGTGGCAACGTTGACGAGACCCAGAATGAGAACCGTGAGGCTGTCCTCCGGCATCTGCGTGGCAGGGCCAAGGCCCTGACCAATATGGCGGCCAGTGTTCCCTACCGCATGCCAGCGGCCATCAACCAGCGTCTCGTCCAGCTGGAGATCCTTATGCTCTGAGGCTGGCGGGGACCCTTCCTCTATATATATATGTGAAGATGCTTATAATTTTTGTTTTTTATATTTATGATTACCAACGTTTTGCTGAACAAATCGGAGAAGAAATGGTTTAAATTAAAGGAAATTCCTTAACAATTGGCTAAATTCTTTTAGTATTTTTTTTGAAATTAACGTGTAAATTGAAAAATCAAAGATCTTATTATAACTAGATGCATAACGCCAAAACAAAAGTTAAAGAGAGTCTCCAGGCAGCTCAAAAAAGAGACGATTAATTCGTAGGGCGTTAGTCATCTTATTATAAGGTCTTTGGTGAAATGGTACATCAATTCCAAGCAGCCGAAGGGCAAATGCGCTTAAATAACGATCCCATGTTGAAACAAGACTGCCAAAACATCCGAATAAAATACTTTATTGCAATATATTTGAGACACCGGATACTAATATGTATTATATAGTATATATATGTGTACATATAGCTTATGGAACACCACAGCAGACCCAGAACACATTATTTTATGGTCAGATATTTCAGGAATCCCGTATTACACATTGTCTTTAATAATATAGATCTCTCTCGCGCTGTCTACCTTAAAAAAAGTAGAAAAAAAGGAAGCAAGAACCCACTAAGCGATCTATTTCGTATATAAATGCATTTTGTCTTCACATTTCTGTCTGATTTTAGGTTAATAATATTGGTAATTGGAATACAATATGGAATACCGATCGATTCCAGATTTGTTCGGGTCGGGGGTTCTGAATTCAGTCGGGCGGTGTTGCCTTATCCCATATACTGGTACGAGGCGCAGACGGGCTCCTGGTGGCGGGCATGCGGCGAGGATTGCAGCGCCAATCGCTGCAAATGGCAACCGCGGCAGAGCAGGCGTCCGTCCAGCGGATAGCAGCGCTTGTCCGGCTCATCGGTTAGCTGCATGCCGCACTCCTCGCAGATGTAGCAGTCCACATGAAAGTCCTTGTCCATGGAGACCACGCGCACAGTTTCGTCGGTGCCCTCGACGGGTGTGATGCCTGGAACCAAACGAAACAATTAGATTTTGGGCCCACATTGGAGGAGAATGCAACTCACCTTTGCCGCAGCTGGCGCATTTCGGTGCAAACATTCGATGGTAATCGTTGACGCAGTAAATCTTGTGATCCACATCCACGGTGAAGGGCACACCGTCTAAGCACTCATTGCACACGCAGCACCGGAAGCAGCCCGGGTGATACGATTTGCCCATGGCCTGCAAGATCTAAACAAGAAGAGCATGGGGGAATGCCTCAATTAGAGCGGGATGCGAGAGGGTGGTGAGAGCAGGAGGGCGAGTACGAACCATCTCCATGATCAGGTGGCCGCAAATGGCGCACTTTTCCGCCGTCTGCTGGAAGCCCGAATACTGCAAGGGGAACAAATATTTAAAGCCTGTGATGTTTACTCCTCAAAAATCCAGCTCCCTACCATATAATCCTCCTCGCAATAGACCCGGCCATGCACATTGTAGAAGGCCTTGCCCCTCAGCGCTCGTCCGCAGGAGCAGCAGATGAAGCAGTTGGTGTGGTAAAGGTTACCCATAGCCTGGCAGGCCTGGCCAGCGCCCTTAACCTTCTCGCCACAGGTGTGGCAAATGCCTGGAAAGAAAGTCTTCATTAGTTATTTGTATTAACTATAGATTGTTATGGCATTCACCAAAGTATTCGCCATGCTCCTCGCTCTGCTCAATCTCCTCCTCCAGCTGGCGGGTGAGCTCCTCGATCTTGCGCTGGGCCTCCGTCGGACCTGCCGGACGCGGCGGGGTGACGCTATACGGCAGCAGATTCTTGGTGAGACCTGTTTGCATATGAATTAAGCGATATTATTAGGTCATCGGGTAACAAAAATTATTAGTCAGCAAATGTGTAAATAAATAAATGTAGGGAAAAGGTTAAGAACTTAAGAACTTAATAATTAAATAACAAGTTTAAAGATTCATCAGCAGCTCAAAGGCATTTGCCAGGCATTTCCTTGATTTCGTTCTTTATTTCAGTTAATGAATTCGATTCCTTGAATCACAGTTCAGGTAAAAAGCAAGGAACACTTCACCAGAAACCGGATCCCCCGAAAAGCGGGACCCAATCCCTTGCGAGAAACGAAGCTTTACCCCGCCTACCTCTCCTGGGTCGCAGGGCGGCATTCCCCGCTGCGTGCAAGCATTATTTTAAAGGGGGAAAAGATATGTTACGATTAGGATTAAGAGTAGTTTGTTGAGCAGGCATTATTCCCAACCAGAAGCCAGGTATTTCCAGGGAAACCAGCCTCGCCTCCCTGGTGCTATATATCCCGCATTCTAGTTGGGAATATTTTAGCTCCTCTAAAGATCCTTAGATTGTTCACACTCCCACTCACCTGTACTGCCCTGGGAGGGCGTGGGCGATGTAGCCACCGCCAGGGGAGCTGTCATAGCAATGGGCGTGGCTCTCAGGGATCCAGTGGCGGGTATCGGTGCTGGTGCTGCTGCTGCTGCTGCCGCTGTGCTCGGTGCTATGGAGGTGGCCATGGCTGCCGCTGTTGCTGTCGCCAAAGCTGACGACGACGATGCCGCTGATGATGAAGTGGTTATCATGGCCGGTTCCTGGACCGTTCGCTGCGGCATAGCACCCGTGGCCGCCGCTCGGCCAGTGGCCAAGCCAGCCGCTGTATTGCGATGCAGATTGGCGGTCATGCACACATAATCGGAGCTGTTGATGTCCTCAATGTAGTTGGGATTCACGGAGACATTGATGGCGCCACCAACTTGGCTAATCGGCGACTTGATGGGCGTGTGCTGCTGCAGCTTGGCCACCGACGACTGCGAGGCGGTGGGCACGGGACTAAGGTGACTGGGCAGCGATAGGTTCCTATAGCGTTGCGTGGGCGAGCCCAGGGAGCCGGTGGTGCTGGCCGTGTTGCTGCTAATGCTGCGCTGGTGCATGGGCGAGGCGAGCAGGGCATTGAGATCCAGGCCGGAGGTGGATGCCGAAGAGCCCCCCGACGATGTGCTCGTCGGCTGCATCTCCTGGTACATGGTGGCGGTGGCCGGCGATGCCTGCGGCTGGGCACGCTGACCCGAATGCGGAATGATGTTTTCGTAAATGGGCGCCGCATGCTCCTCGAGATCTCCGGTGGGTCCCAGAGCGATCGATCTGCCGGCACCTCCTGTTGCTGGCCCTGCTCCGGTTCCCGCTGCTCCCCTAGCTCCGCCCGGATTCTCCACGGGCACTGGCGTGTGGGCAAAGCGCCCGCCGCCAATGGGCTGCATCAGCAGGTAGTCGTTGAGCATGGCGCTCTGCCGGCTGCCGGGACTCTGGGGCTGGGCGCGCTTGTGATTCGAATCGAACTGGCCATAGAACTCGAGGTTCTCGTACACGGGCGAGTGCTTTTGGGGGGCTATCCGCTGGCCCAGCACCTGGGCAGTGGGCGCATAGATGTGCGCGCTCCCATTGTGACTGTGACTGTGGCCCATCATCACTTGCTCTACGGGCCGGGGTGTGGCGTACTTGGAGGCGGCAATGATGTTGCCGCGCTCGTATAGCTTGTAGTCCTGATGGTGATGCAGTGACTGCTGCTGCTGCTGCAGCATCATCTGTTGCTGCTGCTGCTGTCCATCCTGCAGAAAGTGCTCGATGGCGCCCGGCGACCGCTGGTAGCTTCGCATAGCCACGCCCCCGGCTGCTGCGCCGACTCCGCCGCCGCCGATATGGAGGCGCTGCATCAGGGTCTCATAATCGGAGTCGGAATTGTTTGCGCTCCTCGTCTGCGTCTGCGTCCGCTGGGTGGTCATTGTCACCGCTGCTCCTTTGCTGCTGCTCCTCCTCCTTCTACTCCTCTTTTTCCACCTTCTCCCTCTCCCACTCCTTCTGCTGCTTCTCCTCCTCCTTCTGCTGCTTCTCCACCTCCTGCTGCGTCTCCTCCTCCACTGACTGTGAGAGGTTCCCGGTCTTGCTCGCTTTCCGCGGGGCGGAAAAACGTCTCAGCTAATCTGGCACTCAGACACTTGACTTTTCCTTCACTTTGTCGGCACTTTTCAGCATTTTCTTTGTGTGTGGTGCATTCAGAAAAAAAATCAAAACTTGGGACCGTGGGAAACAACTAAGGATGGGACATTAGTAGGGTTGCCACCTGTGTGGCAGGGCACTCACGAAAACTCACGCACGAAAATATGAAACCGCGAATAAGAAGGCAGAGCGCTAAGAAAAGCTTAGAAAATAGTTTAAAGGGCTAAGGCTTTTCCTACAGTTCCACACACCTAGTTACATCCTCCGAGCGCTCTAGCAAATTTCTCTCTACAATTAATGCTTTGCCGGGTATTTTTTGGCACTCTGGCTACGATCACACTTCGTGCTAATACGTTCCAGTCGCAAATAAAACTCTGGACAAATTGTGATACCTCAATGAAAAAGACAAAATCAAACTGTTAGATAGATAAACCAAAACATGTTAATTGTTTTCCGCTTTGCTTTTCTTTGTCACAATTATATATACCTTCCCCTTCATGCTTTAAATAAATATGTTTTTGAAATTACGCGGGCCTCTGGATATTTTAGGCAGAAGTCTCCACTGTTCGGGATTTTCTTCAAGTCGAAGGCCACATTTTCATCTGGCCACATTGCACTGCGCGCAGTTTTAGTCGCAAAAAAAATTCGCACGAAACAGAAGCTTTTACACCACTTAATTTGTTTAAATCGCACACGAAGTTACAGTATTATTGTTGTTGTTGTGTTCTCGTTGCCTGCATTTTTTTTACTGTGTAGCATCCAGTGTTTTTTCTACAGATTTATTGTAACTTTAAGAGAAAAGCCTAAAAAAGCAGCACTCAAGAAGAAGAAGAAGAACAGAAAGGAACGGTAAAAAGGCAGAAAGTGCGAGTGTGTCTCTTGCTTTGTGTGTGTGCCGCTGCACTTTGCGTCTTCTTTGGCTTTTGGGAAGACCGAAGCCGAAGGTTCCAGAGAAGAAGGCAGGCTTTCTTCTGCCGCGTGGAGCAGGTGCGGCGCCGGTCAAGGACAACGCCATACCATACGATACGCTGGAAGGAGTGGAGTCCGGAACAGGCCGCAGCGGAATGCAGAGCCAAAGCCAGAGCTACGCGGACGCCCTCAGCGCCAAGGGGTATCGCAGCTTCGGATTCGACACGGACGTCGAGATGGACATGGACATGGGCCTCACAATGCGACGCATCGAGAAGCGCAAAGGCGGTGAGTCTCTGTCACTATTACTGTTACTGTCACTGTGGGCGTAGACACGTGTGTGCGAGTAGGTGTGTAGGTGTTAGACAGGGGCGTGGGCAGCGAAGCTTGCCAGAGGGATGGATGCCCTGTTGAGAAAATTTCTCCTTAGCTGTGCTTTTATTTTCTTTAAATTAATAATAATATAATTTTTGATAAACCAAAGTTTAATTTTTTTTTTTTGCATTTTTCATATTTTTTAAGTTTTAATATACAAATTCATAAATATTTTAAAAGAAACTCTAACCCCCTTAAAATTCAGCCTCTGCGTACGCCACTGTGCATGTACGGGGCTGTGCGTGTTTGGGCTTGGGGGATGCATTGACTTTTGCGCCTTGGTTCACTTTGCTTACCGGTCATCGCCGTGAAATATTTAAGTTTCCACGTCAAATAACTCGAAAGAAACAACAGCATACACCCACAGGGGGGCAGATATGCAAACGTACATATGTATGTACCTATAGGTAGACACATATCAGCCCAAGTAGAGCTAATGACGTGCAATTATTGTAATCAGGCAACGAGAAGGAGGCGTGCTGGTAACTGTGCATAAATTAACTGCCTAACTATACACTAGTTCCACTGAAAATAAAGGCACTGATGATAAAACGATAATGACTCTCTTGATGATGACGAATCGGGTGCCCTTTAATTATCTCAACTGTGTTCCAAGAAAAGCTATAAAGCCAAGTCTCTATGATGCAAAAACATACCTCAGAGATGTCCCTAAATCATAAATAATACTCTTAATATATTCGATGTATATTTTTTGTTTTTAACTGGGTTTTATTTGCTTATAATATGTAAGTTGTTTAATTTGTAAATAATAATTTAGGCATTAAATATGAGGTACATTTTTCTTAAATGATTAATGAAATGCTTGTCTTAGGTACATTTTAAACAACAAACATGCATTTCTTGTATAACTAAGGGGATTATACATACCTACCAAATCATGAATTTAGAATCAATATAAATAATATTTACAAATATATTTAAAGGATTTAGTTAAAATAGAGCAACGAATTAAGCATTACAGGACTTAAATTCCTTGTATCGAGCTAGTACTGATGATGTCACTACAAATTCGATTTTATTCTTTTGTGGTGTTATGTTTGGGCCAAAAAGGATGTTTGGCAATGACCCAATATAATTCATTTGTCAGTTCTCTTATTATTTATTATTCAAAATGTTTTAAAATTATTGCCACATTTACTTAAAGACATAAAAAATATCTGAGAAAAATTCTTCCAATTATAAAAGTGTCATAACTTCATTACAAATATATTTCGACTTAGCTGTTAGGATTTAAGGGTTAATAATTATATCTAAAAACGTTTACATTGCAAACTTTAATAATTGTTCACTTTTCATACAAAGGTAGAATATAAAAAGGTCTAAGAAAAATATTTCCAATTATCAATGTCTTAACATCTTTCTAAATATACACGATTTGTAATAATTGCAATTTTCCCTTTTTTTTTATTTTATTTTGTACACTGTATACCTAATTAAAAATTAGGCTACAGGATGTATAACAGCCATAGCTGCTGTGACTTTCGGCTAATTTTCCCTTTATTTTATTGCCTCGCTTGCAAATGTTAATATTATTTCCCAATAAACTGCAACAAATTACTTCAATTAAATTGCAACTAAGCTTAAGTCTTGCCCAGTTAAATTATTATTACTATTTGTCTAGTCCATTGCTTTTATGATTTGTGAGTACGCCGCTTTTTATGTGCCTGCTCCCTTTGTTTGTTTCGCATTTTTGCGTTTTTGTTGGTGCAGCAAACACAGGCGCAATGGGAAAAACCAACAGCAAATAGCGAGCCATTTAGGAAATTGGTTAAAACATGAGGCGAACTCATGCGAACTCGGACAGAAAGACACAGTTTTTTTTTTCTCTCTATATATTTATGGGCCAGCTTGTATGTGGGCCAATTAGCCTAGCCGCCGCCGCTATTTGCACTGAGTCATCATCATCATCATCGTCATCAGAGAAGGAGGAGCAGCAAGAAACCGACGTTGAGGAGTAGGTTAGCTTGGGGTTAACGAAGGAGACTTCCAGGAGAAGTCAGCCAAACCCAACTCCCTATAATTTCCAACGACTCTAATCTAATCTAGGGCAAACTTTTCATGTTTGCCCAGCTGAATTTATGGATGCTTCAAACAGCACGTGGCCCTTTAGTGCACAGAAAGTTGTCAACATATTTTCAAAGATTTATGGAAGATATACTGAAAACAAGTATAGTTTTTGCATGTTTAATAGATTAATTAATAATGGAAAGGCAGTTGATTCCCGAGATTATTTGTAGCGTTGTTTTATTTTCCATTAAATAATATTTGAATATATATTTTTGCCTTTATTGTTATCATCTTGATATGCTTTGGTTTTTGTTCATATTTCTCTCAGTGTTCTATAACACTCCGGCATTGTTATCGGTTTATAAATAGCCTCCGTGAATAACAACATCCAAATTTGAGTGCGAGTGCGAGTAACTTGTATTGTTCACATTTCGTGGGAATCGGTTGCCGCCCAGCCAGCACCATTATCTGCCCACCTATATAGTAGGGCCTCGAATCCCATCTAGTACTCACTTATATATATCATCAACATCCACTTAATTGACTCAATATGACATGTGTCCGTCCGCTTTATGAGGAATGTGTGGTTTTCAATCAACTGAAGGAGCAGCTCGGTCTACACATGTTGCCGAAAATAAATGTATTTTAGAATTATAAAACTATTTATTCTTAGGGAAAAGTAGTTTTTTTTCCAATAAAATAAAAAATAACCTTAAATAGGCCAATTATTTAAATAATAAATAAAGCCAATGAATACTTGTAATATTTCATATTCGGATAATCCTTCTATTTATGCCTAGAAAAAATACATATTTATGTCTTAATTTTTTGGGGAAAATCAAAGTTTAAGAAACTCATAACTCGTAAAAAAAAGCATTAATCCTCAATCGGAAAGATGTTCTGTGTTAGTTTTTGTTAGGATAATAAATCTGCATATTAATAAAACAAAATAAAAAGAATTAAAATTTTAATAAATTTTTGATACTTTTAATGATGTTACCCCTTATAAAAATTTGGAAAAATCGAGTAACTTTTTTTTTCTGCCGGCCAAGGCTAGATCGATTCTCCTGTTGATGCTTATCAAGAATATATATACTTTATGGGGTCGGAAATGACTCCCTTGACTTTTAACTGAATTTATACTATCCACGAAGATAAAATAAATAGATAAGGATATGGAATTAAGTATTTCATATTTCATGATGATCTTAATACATTAATAAATTAATAATTACCCAATAAGTTACCTTAATAGGAAACATATTAGGTTTTTATATTTTAAAACTATATGTTTAGCCTAAACGTGGACTAGGAAATCAAAAATTAAATTATTTATGACCCCCTTGTAACTATTTTTTCCGCCGCCACTGTGTCCTCCCGTCCACCTGCTGTCGTCGTCGTCGTAGGCATAGGTCAGGGTTTTCCAATTAGAAAACAAATACCAACAAGAGAGGCGAGTGGCTAAGAAAATATTATAGCGATTTCCTAGCGCGCCTCCCCCCTGGCTGGGCTTACATATTTAAGCCCCTAAATGATTTATTTGCGGTTCCGTTCCATTCCCGGCGCTCTGCCGTTGACATTTTCGCTCTTTCACACGCCACCGAATGCTCTCTTTCCGGGGGCTTTTCTCTTTTCTCCGACTCCCGAGACTGACTGCAGTTAGTCATGCTTATTATTATTAGTATTATTATTATTGTTATTGTTACTATTACATATATCATATGTACATTTCCTGGCGAACGTCGAAAACTGAGTAGAAAATCAGAATCAGTTGACTGCGCGAAGTCGAATCGAGTGGAAATATTCCCTAAAGAGTTGCGGATTTTAGATTGGGGTTTTTCCGGGGTTATGCAAGCCTTGTCACCGCAAAGTTTTTCCTTTTTTAATACACATACTATATTTATGTGTGAAAATCAATTTCGGATATCATCATCGGTGGTGGTGGGCACGTTGCCCAGAAAAGCTGAAAAGGCCAAACGCAGCAATTAATAAGTTCGCAATTCGGTCAATAAATACAAAACAAAGAGGCCACCGAGTGACGGTGCCAAAAATATACAACAAAACAAAATAAACAAAATACAAATGAATAATAAAGAATACAAAATAAGCTTAAGCACAATCGAATAATAAATTGAAACGTATACAGATAGCCGAACAGCTTATACTATATATTATAGCCCCTGTCTCCGTCGCTCTATATATATTTATTTTCGTTTATGACCGCGTGTTTGCATATCGCAAATAAGGCAAATGAACTGCCAATGACTTGCAGCTTGGATTCAAGAGAAGGGAGTGTATGGGCAGCGATGAAGCTATCACCATAGACCCTCCAGTTTCCCCTTAGTTATTAACAACCCACTGCTAACCATCGATGATCCGCCAGTTTGGGCACCCATCTGGTGGCTATTGATAGTCCCAGGAAGGTATTGCTAAGTGTCTCTGCAATCTATAAACGAGACGAGATGATGTGTCGAGCCCTCCTTCCCCTTCTAAAGAGGTGGAAAGTTACCAGACTGTGCATATTGTTTGTCTGACAAAACTAAACAATCCATTGTTGCTATTTCCTTGGCAATGATAGTCTAAAAAAATCTCTAGATCTTCTAACAAACATGTATCATGATCAATATGCTGACATTTTTAAGTGATTGTATTGAGGAAAGTTACCAGTTGACAACTCAATAGCGTTATTATTAGACACAATCTGGAAAGAGGTTCTTATCATTATCATTATCATTATTATTATCAGTTAGAAATCTAAATGATAATGTACAGGCTATAGCTGGAACTAGTTGTATTATGATTAATGAAGATTGTGTTTTATTTCATACTTTATTTTCTTTTCTACTTTTAAAAATGTACCTAGAGGTGATCATAAAATGCTTCTTAGAAAATTAAGCCTAAAAAAATTATGAAAAAATCCTAGGAACTTTAAAAAATATCAGAAAGAAATATACAATTTTTCCACAAGATTATTTTTCTAAAAATCTAACGCGCAATAGTTTTTAAATTGATTTCAAAGATTCAATAAAAAGAGCAAGGCTATATAGGTTTTATATATTTTTAAAGGATATAAAACCAAAAACATGTGATTAATACAAATTAAAAACTTGTTAATTAAGGGCTTGAACTAAGATCGTAGTTACCTAAAAGTTTAACTCGAAAAATGTTTAAAAAATACAAATGGTTGATTTTTTAAATAGATGCTTTCACCATTTCTCTCTTTTAAACTATATTAAAAAAGAAACCTATTAATGTATTATTTATTAATTATAGATTACCAAAAATAGGCAAACCAAAGTAAAACAAATTTTGAAAGAAACATACCATATATTATAGTAATATTAAAACTTGATCAAGACCTTGCTAGTGTTATAATACACCCCAACTGCAGTGACTAAAACCAATACACCACCCCTTAAACCCACAGTTAAATCATTAACCACATTAATAATTAATGTATGTATGCATCATATGCATCATCATACAATATGTAAAAGAGCTCTGATCTGGACAATTCCCCCCGCGACTCTCCTTAGTTCGGTTTGTTTATCCAAAATAATGTTTATAATTAGCAACTCTTGTTTCGCAGAGCTTTCCCTCTATAGTAGAACGCAGAGAGTGAGCGGGAAAAGCTCCTCGCCTTGCCGACTTTACCCAAGTACATACTTTGGATGAACAGATCCGAATCGGTAGAGAGAGAGAGGTGCGAACAACAGTTGTCTAGAAAACACAGAGAGAAAGAGCCGAGACCATAATGACAGCGAAAAACAACGCGTAGAAGATGCGCGAATTGCGTCGGAAGGAAAATTTCTAACTAAACCAAGTGCATAGCAAACAACACATATATCCAAACGATCTGATCTGATCCGAGACGAGGCGACAGTTGCCCGCAGACGTTGCCCAGTGCAGAATCTCGAGCAGAGCGTGTAGACACCTGTCACCTGCCGGGAGCAGCATTACATAAAAACCAAAACAAAGAAGCCCAAGGCAGAAAGTCGGAACACCGAATAGAAACAACAGCAAATTTCATAAAACACAATAACTGAAAATAAATACCCAGTGAATTGGGAAAATACCCTGAGAGGAATCTGGATAACGAATAGGTTAAAGCCTCCAACAAGATGTCCTACCGCGGCATGCTGAGTGGCAGCTCGGAGGACGCCATAAGGCCAGTCCCGGATGCCGACTCCTTCGACGGCTCGGTGATGTCCCACCCGAAGCCCAGCAAGCATCCGATCGTCAGGTCGCCCAGCGGCAAGTGTACCTCCTGTGCGTTGGCCGCGGGCGGTGTGGGTGCCAGCGGAACCGGTCGGAGCCTGAACCGCTGCACATGTAAGTTTACCCGAGGCACTGTGAGAAAAAGGTACCCAAAGCGAGGAATTTTCACCAAAAATAAAGCAGGCAAATGTAGGCTATTAAATAATATAAATATTAACAGTGTTTTATATTTTAGTTGAACATTCAGCAGCAAATCGATTTAGTATGTTTGTTACCTGAAATTTGTATGCTTACCTACAAGTTCGAATAATATTCATTACTATAATTAGATATATTTAGTGCCCACTTAAAATTTCTTATTTAAAACATTAACCTTAAAAAAATTGTGGTATAAAAATCAATAGGAGAGTCGATTTAGCCCCGTTCTTTACTTACTTTTCGCATTGTCTTCAAGTATTCATATTTTTCATTACTTAAATTATATATATTTGGTACTTACTTCTTAATTTAAACATCGTTTAAGGCCAATTTATATTATATTATATTTTATATATATTTTATCATATTATATATATTTTATTAAATTATATTTATTTTATATATTATATTATATCCTAAGCTACAGATCAAGCTGTTTCTAAAGCTAAAGAAGCTTTCATTTTTATATTGTTTTATCTCTGAACCTCTTACTCCACCTCTCTCTAGGTCATTCTCTCCTCTTCTGATCTCTCTTTATTTTTTTTTTCGACCTCAAACTCTCTTTGATGCTTTCTGCTCTTTCTCTCTTGCTCTGCGACATAAAGAAAGCAAAATCTTGCACTCTCCCACGCACACAGACCCAAGCACTCTCAGTCTCAGCTCTTGTCAAGGCGGCTAGAAAAACAAACAGCAAATAATCCCGTAGCACTAAGCTACAAAACAGAGATAGGCTACACTGAAAACCAAAAATAATAACTTGAAAAATCCGAGAAAAACAAGAAAGTAGAAGCGGTTTTAGGAGAGATTAACCAATACCACATTCATCTAGATTTAAACATTTAGCTTGGTTATCCATTCGGTAGCTAGAACTAGTTGGAGTTTTAGCGTTAAGAGTGTTTATATATACATCTTGATTTTTATTTTAATTAATTAATTATTTTTTTCGGTTATTTAAGTAGTTTTCATGTTGATAGCGCAGTTAGTAAAGTTTATTCAAACTCCTCTTGATCAGTGTAGCTTTTTTTTCTGGCCCACGCCTTGCTTTCATTGAGCTTTATTTTTGCTGCTATTTCAGTTTTTTTGTTTTACTGTTAAGAGTGTGTCGAAGCGAGTCACTCTAACCTATATAATATGGAAAAAGTGCAGGGAAGCTAGTTCCAGCCTGCAAATACCCTTTAATTAGTATAAAATGAATGAAATAATTACTATAATGGTAAATACTGATACATAGTATATAATTTAAAATTTTATTTATTTTGAAAGAAATTATTATTTACAATTCAAACAAGGTCTATTTCTTGAGTAATTCACAAACAATGAATGTAGCTTCAAGAATATATAAGGCATTTGGGCTAATATTAAATGCTTTTTAAAATAATTACTTTACCTGATAAAAATCTACACTTTTTTCCCTTGTACCCTAAAACCGTTAAATTAAATTCATAAATTATTTTAATTATTATTTTTTTCGTTGCTTGACCTTAAAGTGTATTCCAACTTCGCATCTCCTGTATCACATTTCCGATCTTTGTTTGTTGTTTGTTGAGTGCGTGTTTTGATTTGGTTCGGGCTTTCGCTATCTCCAGTGTCTGTGCACTGAGAAAAGTTTGTATACTTGTTACATATTATTGTAATAAATTAATTAATTAAAATTCAAGGCCAGCCAAATTTTTGATCTAAAAAATGGTCCTCACAAATAAATAATTAATGTTATATTGATATTTAAATGATTTATAATTCTTTATTATTATTATTTTTTAAACAATATATATATTCTAATAAGTTTAAACTTTAAGGAATTAAAATAAAAAAAATACACCAAGGGAAATAAATTATTTTCCTAAGAAATATATTTCAAAAGCTATTAAATATTTTAGTAGTTTATTTATGATTAAATTTCGTAGCTTATTTAAGGTTCACTGTATTTTAGCTGAGTGTATAGTATTTTTTATTATTATTTTTTATATTTGCAAATCTGGTTCTTGTTTTTGCCGTGCTTTCGCTGTTTGTGATGTTTTTCTGATGATGCGTCTCTCTGCTGCAGCGCAGCTTGGCAAATCTCAGCCTGGAATTCTCCGATCTGCGTTTTCCGATTTCATTGCGGCGCCAACTCTCGCCCAGCTTACACCGCCGCTGAATTTTCTTAGTTTTCCATTTTCCCTGCTGCACACCTTTCACCATGAACTTCAATCGCATGGACACTGCCCATAGGTTGCGGGTGGATGTCCGTCTCTTTGGGGGCCAGGTGATGGGCACTCAGCCAGCCCCTGACGAGGTGTTGTCCCCCAGTGACCCATTGATTCCCGCCGACGAGCTCTGTAGGTTCACCAGTAAATAAAGTATTTTATTAATGTTTTGTTTTGTGGATTTTGTAATCGAAAATACATATATTTTATTTGTACACATTTACAGGTGATCGTCAGGACTCCCCGGTGGATGAGAAGGCCGAGTCCGATGTGGAGCTAACCAACGAGATCTCGGCACCGTATGAGGTGCCACAGTTTCCCATTGAGCAGATTGAAAAGAAGCTGCAGGTCCAGCGTCATCTAAATGAAAAGTGAGTAAAGATAATTGTGTTTAATGAAATATATATACAAATTATGGGATTTTTGGTATAATATAATCATAAAATTATTAAATAATAATGAAAGAAGTTTAGATGAAGCACAAGAAAATCACAAGAAATAATGAAATTGAAAGATAATAATATCGTATCACAAATTGGTTTATAAACATATTTTAGATAATTTTAGACTTCTTTTCAATAATATAAATATTGAAATATTGAATGCTTTGATTTATATTTATTAATAACTTTCATATGTGATTTGTTTTTAACAATCTCAGTATTTAAATTATAAAGCTTACAAGTTAAAATTTATATTTCTTTCGTTTAAATTGTACGTATACATTTTAAACATAATTTTAAACTACAAGTAGGTTTATTTTCCATACCTATTAAAAAAGCATTTAAAGCCTTGTCTATTTATAACTTATCAACAAAATCTCAATAAGAAAAGCTTTATAAATTGCTGATATAGTGATTGATTATCAATATAGAATATAAATTAGCAAAGCCCCCCATTGAATTCAGTCAGTTTGTGTTCGGATTTACAACCTAAGAGAAGCTAAATCAAGTTTGAGAAGTGAGCTAGTTGAAAGTTTCAGATATGTAAGACTTTAATTAAAGGAAATACAAAAAATATCAGTTTTAATAACATTAAAATGAGATAATTTTTAATATAGAAGAAAGATAACTAACTCATTACGAATGGTATATTACTAGCAATTACTTTATACAATTCAAAATTTTTCACATAATCATAGACCTATGTACATATTTATTGCGTTGTTCCCGCCAAGTTACTGACCTCCCCTGATCCGTACCTAAATCGAATTCCTTTTGTTTTGTTTAATTTACAAGCAATCGAGTCGCGTCAAAACACGGCGATGGGTTCACAGATCTCGTGATTGAGAGGTCTTATCAGTAGCAAGGTCTAAACATAGAATTTCCATTAATAATATAGAACATTAAGTATGTGTATATAAAGATCACAGAAGTGAGGAAATTCTGACAGACCTAACACACCTGAAATAATTTATATGTATTAAAAATGATACATTATTCTATGAGAACTGATATATAAAGCAAGTTTATCATTCTTTGGGACGGAAGTGTAGAAAATGTAAGAATAAACTTTAAGAAAATGCTAAATTTTTGAAAAAAAAAAGCTTTACATTCTGTAATACTCCACTTTAAAACATATTAAAATGTGAATGATTTGTTTTTAATAGTTTGTGTGTCTTTTTCTCTACTCTAAAGTTACATACATTTATGATTTTTTAAGACATAAGCCAAGATAAACTTGCATTTTAATGTAGTTTTAACTGAAGTCTTTATGGTTGCAATCCTCACTTATACATTTTCTTCTTGTGTACCAAGTGCTTCCCTGAGCAGTCTGTATAGAGGCATAATGAGGCAGCCACAACGTGGCAGTGTTGCAATTATCAGGCTCACAGGTGGCCATGCAGGGCGGTTCCAGGTGCAGGTGCAGGTGCCTCCTGGGAGCAGAGAGTAGTGGCTAATACCCCAGTGGGGCCTGGGTGGGGGTGTAGGGTCCGAGTCTGGCCGATGCAGCACACGTTTTGATTTTGAATAGAACAGCATTAGGCAGTCACAGCGACGGCAACGACAACTATGACGGTCATTCTCTTTAGTTCCAGCCAAAATGGGCAAAGAACACTTGAAGAAATTAAGTTTAAAATGAATTAAAATTTCAAAAATAATGATATATACATTTTTAAGTTAAAAAAACTAGAGTTCTTGCAAAGAAACGCTTCTTAAAATACTTTATTTAAATAAGAAGATGTACAAATGATGAGAAGCCTCAATATTTTGTTCAGTGCTGTGGGGCTTATGCCATAACGAACCACCACCACCACCTCTGGAACCACCATAACCGGCAGAAACAGAGCCACCGCTGGCCGGGGGCTCTGTCGCGGATGCCGTCACTTTCAGTACGCTCCGATCCAATAAGCGGGCAGCTCGACGGCGCGAAACGCGGCCCAATTTTTGCCACCTGCCAAGTCGGGCGCACAGGTCCGCCGCTACCTGGGCGACCTACGCTGACATTGAGCCGCCTCGCCTCCTTATCCTCTCGTCACCTCCCCCAGTGGTGGTGGCCCACTAAAACCAATCGTTGTTGTTCGTGTCGCACGCCAAATAAATAAAATAAAGTAAAGTGGAAGGAAGCCCAAAGGTGGCGGCGTTTTGGAAGAAACTTGACAGCACTTGAAGTTTTCTTTTCATGTTATTTTCTTGTTTTTTTGTTTAAGGCGAGAATCCCAACAAGTTAGGCACGCCAAAAGTCAGGACAGCAAAGGTTCAGGCGGGATTCACCAGCAAGCCAGGAGGGGGAACCCCACAAGAATCGGCTAAAGGAATTTCACAATGGGGAATGTCGTGCGAAACACCTTTATATTTTGCAATATATAGCAGGGGTTTTGAGGTGTTCCTAAGAAGTTTTTAAGTAGGTTTTTTAGGTGTTTTTGGAGGAGTTTTTAGGTCGTTTTTTTAGGTGTTTTTTGAGTAGTTCTTGAGGAGTTTTTTAGATGCTTTTTGAGTAGTTTTTGAGGAGTTTTTGACTAGTTTTTAGTATTTTTTTGATTACTTTTATTAGTAATAATTTGAATAGTTTTCTAGTAATTTTTTGTTTCGTTTTTTGAGTACTTCTTTATGTAATTCTTTGTGAAGTTTTTGCAGTTCGAAAACTGAAATGTTTTTGGTTGATTAATAACAAAGAAAAACTTAATTAAGAAAAAGGAAATAGTACAGCAGGAACTAGCAAATATATTGAAAACTCAAACTACAAATAATTCTATCCAAGAAAAAGTTTTTAAATGTTTTTTTGTGCTGAAAAAGTTCTCCCAACGTTACCTAAAGTAAACTCTATACTCCCAGGAAGAAACTATAGAATAACTATTTAATTCTCACAGTGCCTCCTCATAAATTAAGCCAGAAAAACAAATAAATTGTTCTTACAACAATTAAAAGACAAAAAAGACCACAAAAACAGGCAATCGAAGGATATATATATATATAAATTCAATTTAAAGAGTTTACCCAGGACACGCAATTTCTGGCCAAAGGTGCATAGTTGGAGATATTATCATAGCGTGTGCCTTCTGCTGTTAGGTTGCAAATTAGCCACCGACTGGTGGTGACTCCATCGCACTCCCATCGATCCTTACCATCTCTCCCCGTCTCTGTGTCCAAAGACGAACCCATCAAGGGCCGGAGAGCAGAGTGCTCCCATCCATTTGTCGGTGGTCATTGCACAGAGCAGGATGTCTTTCGCGGATGACAGCTATAGCTTTGGACGCGTCTACGAGTATCAACCTGAGGATTCCAAGTGGTTAGCCCCTGAATATAGAGGCCTATTATTTCATATTTTAATTTCAAATAATTATTTATTAAATATAAATATTAAGTGATTAGTAGATTATATAATTATCTTCGCTTTTGCAGGCAGGCCACTGGATCCCGACCCGTGTCCGTGGCCCCACACGTACCGCACGTACACAGGGAATCCTCCAGCAGCGAGGGCCCCGAGTTTATGGTCGAAATGGACAAGACCGATGCGGACATCAACTTTCAGCGTGTCTCCATTTCCGGCGAGGACACCAGCGGCGTTCCGCTCGAGGATCTGGAGCGTGCCTCCACCCTGCTGATCGAGGCCCTGCGTCTGCGAAGCCGGTACATGGCCATGTCGGATCAGTCGTTCCCCTCGACCACGGCGCGTTTCCTCAAGACGGTGCGGCTCAAGGATCGCATCGACAATGTGCCCGCCAAGGTGGTTTCGGGTGAGTGGATATACGCATACCCTACCTTCCTTTCTTCCACCCCAGAAAGAAGCACTCGGATCTCGAGTTTGGCTCGAGTTTGAGTTCTACCTTTTGTACAGTTGCCCCGAGTCATAGGTTTTGGAGTGGGTCTACTTGCAGGTGAATTGAACTGGGGGAAGGACTACTCTTCCCCAGACAATACTCCAAGTATTTCCACTCCACATCGTCTCTGTGTAAATATGTGAATAAGGAAATTATTGTCCCTAGATGTTGTTGTTGTGTTGCACCAGAAATTGCCATCACTTTTCAGTGATGTTTGTATAATACAAGTCGCGAGATAAAGCGTGTATGTTTTAGTGCAAACTGTACGCGCGCGGCGTTGCCACCCCGTTGATGTTAAGGGCTCGCCGCAGCTCCTGCCAGTGTCCGCAGCTCCTCTTTTTGGCCTCGCTCGTGTCTAGTCCCGATTTGCGTTCGTTTCGTAATTATTTCAAGCCTCAGCAAAAGCTATTTGTATATTCTCCATTAGTTTATTCCTCTTCTTCGCTCTTTCATTGTGACAACTTTATTATGTTTGAGCTTTTTTTTAGCGTTGTTTTGTTTTCCTTCCACCTTGATTTTAACTATTTATTTCTCTTCTCGTATTTTTCATTATTTTTCTTATAGACATCATTCGCAAAATGAGTGTAGCCCCCATACAAGGTAATTCGTGCGCACACCTGTTTCCACTTCTATCCTGTCCCTAGCCTAGCCTGGCATAGCCCTTCCCCTCCTATTCTGTTTCCCACAAAGACGACAAGAACAGCTAATTCTCCTCTTCCTGCTCCTCTTCCACCCTTTCCTGTCTGCTTGACATTTGAGTTTCGTTTTCGTTTAGCACAGCTTCCTCTTATTCTGCGTATTGTTTGCTTCTAACCTCAAAAAACACGGCACCTGCAATCGCTGCAGTCAGTGTTGCCACCCACGAGTGCTGTTCATTGATTTTTATGAAAAAGAATGCTTTTGCTTTAAAAATTGCATTTGTTAACCAACTTATATATGTTTTGTGTCAAATTTTGTGTTATAACTATTCTAAGAGATTATTAAACCACAGTTTAAATGTTGTGTTTAGGTTAATCAAGCAGTGAATTTCATTGAATGATTTTTAATCTATAATCCTTTAAAATTAAGAAATAATACAAGTGTGGCAACACTGTCTCGCTCATTCGCCTTTCAACAAGAACCTGCCTGTCACAGCACGATTTGCAGCAACAAGCTTCTCTGTCGGTCACTCGCATGGATCTATGCTCTTAACAGTTCTAAATGCATTTTTTGCATCTATTAGTTTGTGTTTCTTGCTTTTTCTTGCTTTAGTTTTGTACTTTGTTTGATTGTTCTATTGTTTTGCTAACCAGAAATGAAAACAACAAAATATTAAAAAAATAAGAGCGTTCGCTCTCTCCCACTGTAGTTTTTATTGTCCATTTTCAAACGCAAAGCCTTTTACAAAAGGTAAAATGACACGCTCTACGTTGATCACTTTGTAGAACAAATGTAACCCAGTCCACCCTAGCCTTAGGGTGGGCCTCAGTTGAATGGAAAATAATGGAAATACTAATAGTAAAGCGAGCTTGCAGATCGATTTATAATATAATATTGGTATTAATGATAAAGCCTGGAGAATTTTAATTTAATTTTATTCAATTGTAAATATTATTTATATGATAAATATGATTTACTTCTCATTCTATTATTTAAATATTATTATTGTCTGAACAATATAAAATCATAACAATGCAAAATCTGATAAATATCTAGAAAATAACTTGATTTACGTTCGTAAACTTAAATACAACCATTCAAGGCAACTATATACATGTTTGCCCATTCCCGAGGTCCACTCTAAAGCACTCTCTGCCACAAGGCACACTCGCACGAACACCCAAGTGTAGAGTGTTGCATTTGCCACTAACTGCAACCCGCTTGCCAACACTGTTCGAACGCTCCGTGCAACTAAACAAAACAAAATTCTATTTTCAAATTCTGTTTCTACCAAAAAATAAACGAAAACTAAACTACAAATCACAAAAACACGACCACACCACCGAATGAATCGTTTCGGATCTGAAGATCTTCATGCGAAGCCATCGTTGAAGGCGCTGACGGATCCCTGGAACGTCGAGTTTCCACCAGACGAGGATTTTGTGATTAAGCCTGTGAACGGAGTGTTTCACATTTACACGGATAAAGTAAGTAATTTGAGGTCCAACTAATTTTTAGTAGTTTAGCACTAAATATTAATAATATGAAAGAATGTCTAGGTCATTATATTAAGAAAGCGAAAGGAAGAAAACGTTGTTAGTAGAGGAAATGTTACATTTTCTATAATTTCGGTTTTCTCCTCTCGATATGTGCCACTTAATCAGATTATCTCTTGTCATCAATACCAAAAATTTCGGTTTATGCAGATTACGTTCATGAAAGTCAGGCTATCAATGTTAATTAAGACCTTTGCATTAACCAGAAAGAAATATTAGCCTGTAAAATTTAGTTATCAATAATAAAGAATACAAGTTCACTCTCTAAATTATTTAATTGCAGGAGGAGAAGAACGAGATTGTCTACGAGTACCCGGATATGAGCCAATTTGTGAATGACATGCAGGTCATGTGCAATATGATTGCCGATGGGCCATTGTAAGTACCGAAAAATCGATTTGAAATCGATTAGTATCGCTGCTCTACCAACTTCCCTTAGTGCTTGTGAAAGAAATAAAATAAATCAATTATTTAATATTATTTCCAATTGCAGAAAGTCGTTTTGCTACCGCCGCCTGTGCTACCTGTCGTCAAAGTACCAGATGCACGTGCTCCTCAACGAGCTGCGGGAGTTGGCCGCCCAGAAGGCGGTGCCGCATCGCGATTTCTACAATACCCGCAAGGTGGACACCCACATCCATGCCGCCTCCTGCATGAACCAGAAGCATCTGCTGCGGTTCATCAAGAAAACGCTGAAGAACAATGCCAACGAGGTGGTGACCCACACCAACGGCCAGCCGATGACCCTGGCCCAGGTCTTCCAATCGATGAACCTGACCACCTACGACCTCACCGTGGACATGCTGGACGTGCATGCCGATCGGAATACGTTCCATCGCTTCGACAAGTTCAACTCCAAGTATAATCCGATCGGCGAGTCCCGGCTCCGGGAGGTGTTCCTCAAGACGGACAACTATCTGAACGGCAAGTACTTTGCCCAGATCATTAAGGTAATTCCCAATTACTTGTTGGAATTATTTATTATTATATGTAGAATATTCATTTAACCCCTGCAGGAGGTGGCCTTCGATCTGGAGGAGTCCAAGTATCAAAACGCCGAGCTGCGCCTGTCTATTTACGGCAAGTCACCGGATGAGTGGAACAAGCTGGCCCGATGGGCCATCGACAATGATGTTTATAGCTCGAATATCCGCTGGCTGATCCAGATACCGCGTCTCTTCGATATCTTCAAGTCGAACAAGATGATGAAGTCATTCCAGGAGATCTTGAACAACATCTTCCTGCCGCTCTTCCAGGCGACAGCCCGACCCAGCAAGCACCCGGAGCTGCATCGCTTCCTGCAGTATGTGATTGGTTTCGATTCCGTCGATGATGAGTCCAAGCCGGAGAATCCGCTCTTCGACAACGATGTGTCCCGTCCGGAGGAGTGGACGTACGAGGAGAATCCCCCATATGCGTATTACATTTACTATATGTACGCCAATATGACGGTGTTGAATAAGTTTAGGCAGTGAGTTTGGATGGAGTAAGTGGAGTTTTGGATGATAAACCTACCTTCTTCTGTTTTCCAGGGAACGCGGCATGAACACCTTTGTGCTGCGGCCCCATTGCGGCGAGGCCGGACCGGTCCAGCATTTGGTCTGCGGCTACCTAATGGCCGAAAACATCTCCCATGGCCTGCTGCTCCGCAAGGTGCCCGTGCTGCAGTATCTGTACTATCTGACCCAGATCGGCATTGCCATGTCGCCGCTATCAAACAACTCGCTGTTCCTCAACTATCATCGCAATCCGCTGCCCGAGTATCTGGCCCGTGGACTCATCATCTCCCTATCCACGGACGATCCCCTGCAGTTTCACTTCACCAAGGTGGGTGCCCTAATTTCCTTACCTCCTATAGCTTTTTCTATAAATAATTGTGTTTCTATCACCATTCAGGAACCCCTTATGGAGGAATACAGCATTGCGGCCCAGGTGTGGAAGCTCAGCTCCTGCGACATGTGCGAGTTGGCCAGGAACAGTGTGATGATGAGCGGCTTTCCCCATCCCGTGAGTTTTATCCTCTGTTAACAATAATAGCAACCATAACACTAACGTTTATCCTTCCCCCCTCACCAGATAAAGCAACAGTGGCTGGGGCCCGTCTACTACGAGGACGGAATCATGGGTAACGACATTACCCGCACCAATGTCCCCGAAATTCGGGTGGCCTACCGCTACGAGACCCTGCTGGACGAGCTGTCCAATATTTTCAAGGTGAACCAGACATGCGGCGCCGCCAGCGAGCCCTCCTAGGCAGCTGCGGCTGCGGCTGCGTCCCGGCTTCCTGCGCTAACTACCAACCTATATATGCGAAAATAGCTAAGGATTAAACGGATATATACGCTAGTTATACAAATATATACATATATTATAATTGTTTCTGTTCTAATCCAAAAACCACACAATGTAAACGCGGCAGACCAAACCAAACTTTCAATAAATATACAAAACTTGTGTACCGGAAGATTTGATTGTTTTTTGCTATTTTGGGCGGTAGGAATTGGTAGAAAACACACCAACACACTTTTTCCCATAAAAAAAAAACCTTTAAGATTTTAGCTATTTTCAAGCCAAATTGGCATCACTAGCCATTTTCTGTACAAAATTACTAATTTTCGGGCTGGGATACCAGGCGAACAGAAATCAGCAGAAAGCAACTATCAGCAGAAAGCAACTGGGGCAGCCCAAAAGTATGCTACACCGAAAATTAACCAAATTACAAACCCCAAAAGTATGCTATACAAATAATTCGAAGGCACAAAACTATTTTATTCGCCTGCTGCTTTTTCTGTTCGCCTGGTATCCCAGCCTGAGATTTAGTAAAATTTGTACTGAGAATGGCTAGTGATGCCAATTTGGCTTGAAAATAGCTAATACCTTAAAGGGGTTTTTTAATCATAACTTGGCCAAAACTCAACCGATTTGAGTCGGGTTTGGTGTTTTCTTCCTGGTTTTTTCAGGAGAATTTTTCTGCATTTAAAACTAGAAAACTTGAAAATAGCTAAAACCTTAAAGGGTTTTTTGAGTCGGGTTCGGTTTTTTCTCCCTGTTTTTTTCAGGAGATTTTTTTTACATTTTAAACTAGAAAACTTGAAAATAGCTAAAACCTTGAAGGGTGTTTTAATCATAACTTGGGCAAAACTCAACCAATTTAAGTCGGGTTTGGTTTTTTCTTATTGTTTTTTTCAGAAGAATTTTTCTGCAATTAAAACTAGATTCCTAATTTTTGGCCATTTCAAGAAAATTGAAAGGTTTCTTCTTGGTTTTTAATTGAAAACGCTTCTGCATTTAAAACTCGATCATTTTTTAAATCGCGATTTTTGAGCCAAAAGTGTTCCCATTTCGAGTTTTAAATGCAGAAATGTTCCCCATTAAAAACCAAGAAGAAAAAACCAAACCAGACTAAAATCGGTTGAGTTTAAGCAAAGTTACGATCAAAAAACCCAGAAGGAAATTTTGAGCCAAAAATTTAACCATTTTTTTAAGGGGTTTCATCGTCAAAATTGTAAAAAATTTTCAAAAAAATAGAAATCGAGTTTTGAATGCAGAAATGTTCTCCTATAAAAAATAAGAGGAAAAAACCAAACCAGACTGAAATCGGTTGAGTTTAAGCCAAGTTACGATCAAAAAACCCTGAAGGTAATCGCGATTTTTGAGCCAAAAACTTTACCCTTTTTTTAAGGGGTCGTCAAAATTGTGAAAAGTTTGCAAAAAATTAGAAATCGAGTATTGAATGCAGAAATGTTCTCCTATAAAAAATAAGAAGAAAAAACCAAACCAGACTGAAATCAGTTGAGTTTAAGCAAAGTTACGATAAAAAATCCACAGAAGAAGTTCTCGATTTTTGAGGCAAAAAAAAATTAAA
>NZ_JAPQLL010000046.1:0-32118 GCF_028981865.1 Wolbachia endosymbiont of Drosophila nikananu
AACAAGGAAAAATCTTGTTAAACCTGAAAGAAACTATTTTATCCAGTGCTATAACAATTTTTAAATATAATTTATTAAGAAGTATTTTTGCAGTTATAACCGGACGCTCAATGGTGCTAGAGTGCCCGTTTGGGAGCATGGTTTTGGAGGAACGGTTAAACCACTGATGGAGTCTATTACGACTACCTCGATTAGAAGATTGTATAATCTAACCGTCCCAAGCTTAAATACTTCTTCATTATAAGTTATAGGAGGTCAATTACAATGACAAAAAGTAAATTAGAGGTAATGAATCCTGATGCAGCAGGGATAGATGTTGGTTCGGCTGTACATTATGTATGTATACCCGAGAGAAGAGATGAGCAACGTGTTCAAAAATTTGGCTGCTTCACTGAAGACCTTCATAATTTAGCAAGGTGGTTAAAAAAGTGTAAAGTTACAACCGTAGCGATGGAATCAACTGGTGTATATTGGATTCCTTTGTTTCAAATACTGGAATCTTACGGTTTTGAAGTTAAGTTGGTAAATGCGCGACATGTAAAAAATGTACCTGGGAGAAAGTCAGATGTTCAGGACTGTCAGTGGTTACAACAACTACATAGTTATGGATTACTCCAAGGGTCATTTAGGCCAGATAGCCAGATATGTGTATTGCGTAGTTACGTGCGACAACGTAAGAACCTCACTGAAAGTGCATCTACACATGTTCTGCGTATGCAGAAGGCATTAATTCAAATGAATATACAACTGCATAGAGTTATAAGAGATATAACAGGAGTAACTGGTATGAAAATTATCAAGGCTATAATTAAAGGCGAAAGAGATTCTGGGAAATTGGCTCAATTCAGGGATGCACGAATAAAAAATGATCAGTCTACTATAGCAAAAGCGTTAGCTGGCGATTATAGAGAGGAACATGTATTCACGCTAAAGCAAGAATTTGAACTATATAATATTTATCAAGAAAAAATAGCAGAATGTGATAGAAATATTGAGGTCTATTACAAAACGTTTGAAACAAAATCTAACGAAAGTAAACAGTTGAGTAAGGAAAAGAATAAGCACAGAAAAAGTAAGCCTGACTTTGCTTTGCACGAGGAACTGCACCGAATAACTGGTATGGATTTTACTAAAGTTCCAGGGCTTGATATACTAAGTATACAGACTATAATTTCAGAAACTGGTATAAACCATAATAAATGGTCAACAGAAAAACACTTTTCATCGTGGTTAGGACTCAGCCCTGCCAATAAAATTACAGGAGAAAAAGTGTTTAGCACAAGAACGCGTAAAGTCATTAATCGTGCTGCGAATGCATTTCGAATGGCTGCTAATTCTGTAGGAAATAGTAAAAGTTCATTGGGTGCATACTACAGGAGATTAAAAAAACGATTAGGAGCACCAAAAGCAATAACAGCTACTGCAAGAAAAATAGCATGCATATTTTATAGTATGCTCAAATACGGACAAGAATATGTAGAAAAAGGAATGGAATACTATGAAACACGATATAAGGAGAGAGCTGTAAAAAATTTGATCAAAAAGGCACGAGAATTTGGCTATACTTTAGTGCAACAAGAGGAGCTAGTTAAGGAAGTTTCTTAGAAGATCTAGATGATAATACCTTAAAAGCAGTTGCTAGCAGTGGATGTAGCATCGTTATTATGCATTCGCTCTCCATACCACCACATAGAGACAACGTTATTCCAGACAACACTGACCCAATTGATATCATAAATAATTGGGCAGAGAAGAGCATTAGCAGGTTACTTACCCTAGGTTTTGATCAAAGCTCGATAATTATTGATCCTGGTATTGGTTTTGGAAAATCTCTATATCAGAATATCTGGCTTTTACGCAATATAGAAGCATTGCAAAGTTTTGGCTGCAAAGTTCTGGTTGGTCATTCTAGAAAGTCATTTATTTCTTCTTTTTCTACAGAACCTGTCTTTAACCGAGATTTAGAAACAATTGCTTTATCATCTGTATTGCACAACAAGGTTGATTTCCTTCGAGTGCATAATGTGCGTGATCACATGCGATTTTTTGTAGCTCAAGCTGCTTTACAGGAATGAAGATTATCGGAATTATGGCTGTTGATCCCAAGGGGGTGATTGGAATAAATAATGGATTGCCCTGGCATTATCCAAGTGAGTTAGATCATTTTCGTCAGGTGACTGACAAACAAGTTATTGTTATGGGAAGAAAAACATTTGAGATAATACCCCAAAACATATTAAAGAATCGTATCCCTGTTGTTTTTTCTCGTAACAAGTTAAGTTCTTGTTTTAATAGAGGTATAAAGTGCACTATTATTTCTTCTATGCAAGAGTTTTTGTCAATCCAAGGTAGTTCTAAAGTCTTCGTGATTGGCGGAGCACAAATAGCGCACCTTTTTTTGAAGTATGATCTAATCTCAGAGTTTATCATAACAGAAATTCACAGACCTTATGAAGGTGATGTATATTTCAACTTAACACTTCTTGATAGATGGAATAAAACTATTCTTACCAAAACAAAAGACTATACTATATGCAAGCTAACACGTTAATATGCATATTGAAGCAATTTATACCCACCGCATTGTATGTGGAGAAGTATTAGAGCAGGTTCTTGATTGCTATGTTTCAGAGTTGCTAAGAGAGGAAGTTGTTCTTGCTATCACATCAAAAATCATTTCCGTTTGTCAAAAACAAGTAGTTTGCAAAACTGCTTGTTCTAAAGAAGAGCTAATTAAAAGAGAAGCTGATGCAATTGTTGATGTGGACCACAATCCTCATAGTATCTGTTTAACGATTAAAGATAATATCTTAATTCCATCTGCTGGCATTGATGAATCAAATGGTAATGAAGTGTATATTTTATACCCAAAGGATGTTCAGAAAACAGCTCTATCAATATGGAACTATCTCAAGACAAAACACTGCATAAAACATCTTGGTATTTTGATTACAGATAGTAATGTAACACCTATGCGTCGTGGGGTTACGGGCGTTGTTCTTGGTTGGTGTGGATTTGAACCACTTTATTCCTATACAGGCAAGCCAGATCTTTATAATCAATCACTGCAGGTAACACAAGTCAATCTTCTTGATGCACTGGCAACGTCTGCTGTTTTAGTTATGGGAGAAGGGGCAGAGCAAACACCAATGGCAATAATTAGTGGTGCACCAAAGGTTCACTTTCTTACTCGTCCGCCAACTACAAAAGAAGAAAAAAGTGTTAAGATATCTATGAAAAAAGATCTTTACTCTCCTCTCCTCATGGGAGCCCGTTGGTTAAAGAGAAACTTAAGAAATTTGCTATTTCTTCATAAGGAGAAGTAGTTAAAGGAATTTACTCTATTTCTCCCTCTTTTTTATTATTTTTAATCTATAGTTAACGTAAAAGAGATATGCAAAAACTCTATTGATCCATAGTCTGCAAATTATTAATAACACTTACTTTAAAGAACCTTACTTTACGCTGATCTTTGAGCGCTCTTTTGTGGTATTTTGTAAGAGTATAACTTGTGAAATCGTCTTCACTATAGATTAAAGAGTTACACTGCTTTATATGTGATGCTATCCACTCTGCATAGTCCTGATGATCGGTTGCAATGAATATTTCCCCTGTTATAAGTATTTTTTTTGCTAATAAATTTAAAAATTCCGTATTAATTAATCGTCTTTTATTGTGACTTCTTTTTGGCCATGGATCTGGAAAGAGGATAAAGAATCTTTCAACACTGTTGTCAGGAAAATTTGCAATCAATTCTCTTGCATCTTCTGTCCATATTAAAATGTTTTTTATGTTTTGTATTTCTATGTTTGTTAGCAAGCGAGAAACCCCCTTTAAGTAGGGCTCACATCCTATAAATAATAGATCAGGTTCATTGAACACCTGGTAAAGCATATTTTCACCGTTGCCAAAGCCTATTTCTACCCATATTCTTTTTCGTGAATTTACAATCTTCTCTATAGATTCCTTGCTGTTTTGAATAGAATATTTTTCCAATATTTCATCAACATCCGGTTTTAACCTGGACCTTCTGGAGAATGATCTAATCCACTTGCTATTCTTAAATAGCATATTCTTGATACATATATAATTTTCTCACTATATTTTATATAGCTTAAACAATTCTCGAAATGAATTAACGAAAAATTACTTGTCAATAATTATTAATATTATATAATACATGAGTTCTAATAAAGTTTAAATTAAAGGTCACATTGCATGAATAATAATGATCCAGTTGTAAATCTACCGGTTACTATCAGAAAGCTATCATCAAACAAGTTTATAGAAGAGATATGTCAAGGCCAATTTGAAGATCAAGATAATGCCTTGTTTGAAGATTCTTTTGTTAACAAAATTAAAGAAGGAGATGTGGTAGAAGGTGTAATTACAAGAATAAACCCTAACGACGTTGTGGTTGATATTGGTTTAAAGTCTGACGGGAGAATTCTGATCAAGGAACTCGGTTGTAATGATGAGATCATTATTGGCTCGAAAATTAGAGTTTATGTGGAAAGAATTGAAGATTATTATGGTAATGTTGTTCTTAGCCGTGAAAAAGCAATTAGAGACGAGAAATGGAATAAGTTGGAAGAAGATACAGTTACAAGAGCTGAAGTAAGCGGAGTTATTAAACGCTCAATTAAATGTGGTTTTATTGTTGATCTTGGTGACGGAATAAGCGCTTTTTTACCGCTGAGTCATGTGGATTTGAAGCAAGTAAAAGACGCGAAGCACCTTATTGAAACTGAACAAAAGTTCATCGTGCTTAAAATGGATAAGAAGCAAGGTAATATTGTAGTATCAAGAAAGCTGGTGTTAGAAAAATTGCACGCTGGTGAAAAAATTAAATTTTTAGAATCTTTAAATGAAGGCGATATAATAGAAGGAAAAATAAAAAGCATCACTCATTACGGTGTATTTGTCGGTATTCATGAATCAGATGTAGTGGGAGTTATAGATGGATTGCTACATATTACAGATATCTCTTGGAGTAGAGTGAGTCATCCATCTGCAGTTTTTGCTTGTGGCCAGACTATAAAAGTTAAAATCATAAAAATAGATAAGGAAAATGCTAAAATTTCCTTGGGTGTGAAGCAGCTAGAAGATAGCCCTTGGCAAGATGCAGAGTCAAAGTATCCAGTTGATAGTGTGCATAAGGGTTATGTAACAAGCATAGAAGATTATGGATTGTTTGTTGAGCTTAGACCTGGAATTGAAGGTTTAGTGCACTCGTCAGAAATAACTTGGGTTAAGAGTAATTTACCAGTTAATAGTCTCGTAACAAGGGGACAAGAAGTATATGTAAAAATTCTCAGTATTGACATTGCTAAGAGTAGGATGAGTTTAAGCATGAAAAGGTGTGTAGACAACCCTTGGCAAGTATTTATCAAGAAATATCCTCCTGGTTCTATTGTTTCTGGTGAAGTGAAGAATAATACTGGCTCATATGTATCTGTTGCTTTCAATGATTCTGAAATAGATGAGAACGTAGAAGGGACAATATATGTGAAAGATTTAAGTTGGTCTAAAAATAGCTCAGATGAGATAAAGAAGTATAATGTAGGTGATAAAATAGAAGCAAAAGTAATAAGGGCTAACGTGAATCTGGCAAGAATTTATCTTGGAATAAAACAAATAGAGTATGATCCTCTTGAAGAACTGATAAAGAAAGTTAAGGTAGACGATAAAATACAGGTTATTGTAGGTAAGAGAGAAGATAATGGACTAGTCGTTGAAGTTGAGAACGATGTAACCCTTCTAATAGATCAAGAGCATTTACCGGAAAATAAAAAGTTCTCTATATCAGAAAAAATAGAAGTTGAAGTATTGGGTGTTGAAGAATATAACATAGTATTATCTGCTAAGTGATAAGGTTTACTTATTTTGGCTTCATATAAATGGCAACAAAGTCTGATATAATAGCGAGGGTAGCAAAAAGACATCCTTTTTTAGATAAGATTGTTATAGCAGCTATAGTTGATAGATTTTTTAGGATACTTTCAAGCACATTGAAGCATCATAATAGGGTTGAAATTAGGGGGTTTGGTTCTTTTTCAGTTAGAAGCTATAACTTGAAAGAAACAAGCTATTTAATGTTACAGAAGTTTACAAAGAATCAATACTTTAAAACATATTTTCGTAGCAGTAAAAAATTATCTGATTTGATAAATAAATAAAAACTTATACCATAAATAAGATGAAAGTAGGGGTTTGAGTTTATACTGTACGATAGAGATTTTTAGTACCATATGCAAGTAGTAGAAATAGTTATACGTAATAACACATACAAGATATCTTGCGAAAGTGGGAAGAAGAGCCATTTATTACGTCTTGCTAATAGTTTTGACAAGCTAGTTGGTTCTGTATCTCAAAAAACTGGAGGTAAGGGTTCGGATGCATTAAATTTCTTACTTGCAGCGCTAATTCTTGAGGATAAAATTTTAGAATTAACAAAGCGGTTGGATGAAGCAAATCAAGAGCGCGAAAAGTATAGAAACGAGAAAAGAATAGAATATATTGAGGTACTAGATAAGGTAAATAAGATTATCACTAATCTTGAGTGCATAAAGGATTAGCTTCAATAAAGCAAGCAATTAAATTGACTATCTGGCTATTTAAGCCAGGAGGGAGGTTTGTCTTACGAGTTATGTAACAATATAATTCGTAATCATCAAGATCAACTATTTTTTCGTATTCGATTAGTTCGCTCAAGGAAAATTTATCAAGATATTTCAATGCGAAATGCCCTAAAAGTATATCGGTTTCTTTGCAACCCCTATGCCAGCTTCTATACATCAATTTTCTTCTGAGTAGTGAGGTATCTGTCATTACAATTAAACTTTTTTTTAATTTAAAAGTTAAACTAAATACTTGTCAAGCGAGGCGCGTTTTAATATACTTAACATTTGTTTAAGATCTAAATACACAGGTGGAGTTAATTTCGAGTTTCATTCATCAGTTTGGCAATGGAATATATTGTTTTTTGTCATTTGCCTTAATCATTTCTGTTGTAGTGTTTGTGCATGAATATGGGCATTATGTTGTTGCCAAAGCATGCAAAGTTAAAGTTGAATCTTTTTCTATAGGTTTTGGTCCTGAAATTTTTGGTTTTAACGATAAGTCTGGAACTAGATGGAAATTAAACGCTGTTCCATTGGGTGGTTATGTTAAAATGTTAGGGGATACTAATGCAGCGAGTGTCCCAGCTGATCAAAAAGAATTAACTGAAGAAGAAAAGTTATATTCATTTCATACAAAACCGCGGTATAAAAAAGCAGCAGTGATTTTTGCAGGGCCTTTTGCAAATATGATACTTGCTGTTATAGCTTTTACAATATTTTTTAGCACGGCAGGTTATTACCGCACTCCACCGGTGATTAGGGATGTAATTGAAGGAAGTGCAGCCAAACAAGCTGGCCTATTACCAGGTGACACTATTACACAAATCAATGAGCATAAAATAAAATACTTTGAAGATATTTCACGTGTGATAATGTCGAACCCCAAGACGAGAATGGAAATTAAATATAGCAGAAATAATGAGGAGCGTAGAACTAGCCTGACTCCATTGACAATTGAGAGTAGAGATGTTTTTGGCAACATAATAGAAAGAGAAACTATAGGGATTATTTCAGTCAATACATTAAAGCAGTCATCTTTTCTTGGGGCTGCGAGCTTATCAGTAAGTGAAACTTACCATACTATGTGCTTAACGATCAAAGCTATCTTTCAAATTATCGTTGGTAAGAGAAGTGCAAGTGAAATAGGTGGACCAATAAAAATTGCAAAATATTCAGGGCAATCAGCCAAAAAAGGATTTATTATGGTTGTGTATCTCATGGCAATTATTTCAGCTAATTTAGCTGCGATTAACTTGCTACCAATTCCGCTACTGGATGGTGGGCATTTATTTCGTTATATTATAGAAGCAGTTATACGTAGAGATTTAAGTTTGAAATATCAAAAATATGAGGCTACCTTTGGTGCTTTCATTTTGTTCTTGCTGATGGCAATTGCAATTTCGAATGATATTAGGAGTCTTTTTTAAAATAAATATGAAAAAGCTATTTTATATACTAATAGTAATTTTTATCTCCTTTCCCGCTCTACTTGTTGCTTTAGAAAATAAGGAAAAAGTACAGATCAAAGATATCAAATGCATTGGCAATGAGCGAGTAAGCAATCAAACAATAGGGTTTTATATCAAGTTAGAACCTGGTGGCTATGTAGACGACGATGATATAGATTCGATTATAAAAGGTTTATATAAAACAAAGTTGTTTGCTAGTGTTAACGCTTATATCGATGATAAAAAAAATTTGGTAATAAAAATTCAAGAAAATCCACTAATTAACAAGGTAATATTAAAGGGTAATAAGTTATTTAACAGCAAAGAGGTGCTAAATAATGTAATTCAGTCAAAAGCGCTAACTATTTTCACTGAAACAAAATTGCAAAACGATTTAATGAATTTAATCACTGCTTATAGAAATAACGGTAAGGTTGGTGTTAACGTTGCATATGAGCTGAATAAGCTTGATAGTAATAGGGTCAATCTAATTTTTAAAATAAAAGAAGGTAAAACCTCTAAAATTAAGGATATAAGATTTATAGGCAACAAAAACTTTTCCGAAAATGAGCTAGAGCAAGTTATCAAAAGACATAGTAACGATATATTTAGTAAGTTATTTAGAGCCATTTTTAAAGGCGGAAATCATTATTCACCACAGCATTTATTGATTAACACAGAATTGCTCGATCGTTTTTATTCGTCTAAGGGATATATTCAAAATAATATTCAACCAATTGTTGAGGTTGATAATAACAATCAGATAGAATTGACTTTTTTGATTGACGAAGGACAGCAATATTTGTTTGGAAATAATGAGGTTAATATTGAAACTGAAATTCAGGATTTGAGCTTAAAAGAAGAAATATTAGACTTTATAACAGAGGAAAACGATAATATATTTAATAGAGTTAAAATTAATAATACAGTAGAAAAAATAAACAAGTATTTAAATGAGAAAGGATATATATTTGCAAAAGTTAATCCAGAGTATGCACAACGTGACAATGTTGTGGATGTAACTTACAAAGTGCTGCCGGGTAAAAAGATTTATATAAATCAAATTACAATTGATGGTAATGATCGCACTTTAGATAAGGTGATCAGAAGTAAGCTAAGTATAGCAGAAGGTGATGCGTACAATATATCTGAGATTCAAAAATCACGTAAAAAACTAATGAGTAGTGATTTTTTTGAAACAGTAAAAGTAAATAGTTATGCAGTTAATGACAATGCAGTAAATCTTGACTTAAATGTTAAAGAAAAAAGAACTGCTTCATTATCTTTAGCAGGAGGTATGTCCTTTCCTGGTGGAGCATTTGTAAAAACTGATTTCACAGATCGTAATTTATTTGGTAGTGGTAAAGAGCTCTCTTTTGCTCTTGAAAAAAATAAATATTCACTTTCTACTAATGTAGAGGTTGTTGAAAATAATTTTAACGATTCTGATACATCACTAGGTGTGGGCGTATTTTATGAAAAACAAGATAAACCACACACTAGCTTCGACAGTTGTGACATGGGATTTTCAACAAAATTATCATACAAAGTTATAGAAAACTTAACTAATTCCATTCGCTACTCTTACAAGTATAACCGTATACACATGGATAATAAGGGTGGAAAAGACAATGACATCTCTGATATAATAAAGGGGCAAGGAGGTGAACATCAGATTTCATCAGTAGGATACACATTGGCATATAATAAACTGGATAATCTTTATGCTCCAAAAGAAGGATATTTATTGCGTATAAGTCAGGATATTTCAGGATTGGGAGGGAATGTAAACTTCCTAAAATCTGAGTTCTTGTCTTTTTACACGCATCCTATATTAAGTAAAATTGACGATAGCATAATACTACGCTTTAAGATGGCGGCAGGTCATATTTTTTCTTATACCGATGAAGATTTAAACATCGGCCAGCACTTTTTTAAAGGGAGTAATGAGATTAGAGGGTTTGATCTTTCTGGTATCGGACCAAGAGCAATAGACAACAATAAAAGCTCGTTAGGAGGCAAAACTTATTTTAATTTAACACAGCAAGTAGATTTCCCACTACCAAAACTATATGACTATGCTGGTATCAAAGGCTCATTATTTGTTGACTATGCAACACTTTTTGGCTTAGATGATAAAAATGAGAAATATAAAGGTCTATATAATGATAGTAAGCTTATAAGAGTGTCACCAGGTTTTGGCTTTTCAATGCCTTCTCCTTTTGGTAGACTTAGATTAGATTTTGGGTTTCCTTTAGTAAAGGAATCTTATGATAGAATACTATCACCAAATGTTAAATTTTCTATTGAAGCGGGTATTTGAATGAAATATATACAGTTATTTATATCAGTTATTGCCTTAGTTATTTCCCTATTTGTGGGGTATAAGTTTGCAGGATATCAACCTCAGAACACAAAGGCTGCCATTATTGATAGTGATAAAGTTATCAATGAATCCCTTGCTCTGCAAAATATACAACAACAAATAAAGGAGCAGAATTCTAGATTACAACAAGAATTTGAAAGTGAGTTAGAAAAACTTAAGCCATCAAAAGAAGAATTTGAACTTTTGTCAGAAGAAGCAAAAAAGGAAAAGACAGAACAGTTTAATAAGCATACTGTAAATGCTAGAGATGCTTACACTAAAAAAATGTTGTATTTAGAAGAAAGTTATAGAGATGCAGTAGAGAGTGTTTTTAACAAGATAAAAGAGGTTGCTAAAAAAACGGCAGAAAAAGACAACATAGATTTGGTACTATTTATTTCAAAAAAGAACCAAGTTTTATACTCTATGGATGAAGTTGATTTATCGGATATGGTATTAAACAATATAAACAAGGAAATACCTGAATTTGCTTTAAAAGGCATTGAGTAGGCTTATGCAATTTAATATCAGTGATATTATAAAAATACTACCACATTCTTATCCGTTTCTCTTAGTAGATAGGGTTATAGAGTGTGATCCTGGTAAAAGTATAAAAGCAATCAAAAATGTGACTTTCAATGAGCCATTTTTTATTGGTCATTTCCCTGGTCATCCAATAATGCCAGGAGTCTTGATAATTGAATCTCTAGCTCAAGCATCTGCTATATGTGTTCTTGGTAAAGAAAGTCAAGGTACAATAGAAAACAAAGCTATTTACTTTATGTCTATTGAAAATGCGAAATTCAGAAAGCCAGTCACTCCAGGGGACACACTGATTCTGCAAGCTAATGTTAAAAACGCACGTTTAAGTGCATGTAAATTTGAGTGTATTGCGTGTATTGGTGAAGAAAAGGTTGCGGAAGCAACGATTTTAGCTATGCTACAAAGTACGTAATATACAAAAGACAGTGTGCATACTGTATAATGCAGCTTAATATCTCATTTTCAAATTTATATACTCGCAGTGGATTAATAAAATTGGATGAGACATTTTTGAATTATATTAAATCATGTGATGAAAGCTTGTTTTGTTCATTAATTGAAGCAAGGGAAAATCAGATTGGTGATAGCCAGTTAATAATAGACCTCTCATATTTATTTGACGAGTTCATTGCAAAACTTTTCAACATTAAAAAAGAAATAGAAGAGCTAAAGAAAAAACATAATGACTTTGCTGTGATATATAAATGCAAAAGGTTATTTGTCCAACGCTACGCATTGAAGAAATACATGAATGTGGCGAATATAGATATTACTAACAAACTAAGTCATTTTCTCACTTTGCCAACAACAGAAAAAAATTTTGCCGAGCAGGTGATGCATTGGTTTGAAGATAAAGAAAATCACAAAGAAGAAATAGAACTTGCGGCACAATATGCAGTGTGGAGAGTAAAAAATAAACAGAGTATATTATTCAGTATTCATAAAAAAATCGACCACGAAAACCTCATACCATTTTCTAAAAAAGAAGTAGACAAAGCTGGAGTGCTGTATTCAAATGAAGTAAAAAGACGATATGGTTTTGATCTAACAAGCAAAAAGGTGAGTTTGAATAAAGCATTAGATAACGCTCACTACTGCATATTCTGTCATAAGCAAAATAAGGACAGCTGCTCAAAGGGGCTAATTAATAACGACAATACTTTTAAACAGTCCCCACTAAAAGTTGAGCTGCATGGCTGTCCACTAGAACAGAAAATATCGGAAATGAATCTGGTGAAAAGCGAAGGTTACAGCATAGCAAGCCTTGCAATTGTGATGATAGATAACCCATTATGTGCGGCTACTGGGCACAGAATATGCAATGACTGCATGAACTCGTGCATATATCAGAAACAAGAACCCGTGAATGTGCCAATGATTGAAACAAGGATTTTGGATGATGTGCTTAGTTTACCGTACGGATTTGAAATATATTCTCTGCTCAGCCGTTGGAATCCTTTAAATTTTCAGCGTTCATTGCCAAGAGAAAACACCGGAAAAAACGTTCTAGTTGTAGGCCTTGGTCCTGCTGGTTTTAATTTAGCTCATCATTTGTTGAATGATGGGCATAACGTTATCGCCATTGATGGACTAAAGATTGAACCTTTAATCGATAATTTCCAGCTAATTAAAGATTTTGAACACGAAAAATTGAGTGAACGCACGGCAGGTGGGTTTGGTGGAGTGGCAGAATATGGCATTACTTCTAGGTGGGATAAAAATTACTTAAAGATTATTAGATTACTGCTGGAAAGACGTGAGAATTTCGCACTTTATGGGGGCATTCGTTTTGGTGGCACGATTAATGTTGATGATGCTTTCAACTTGGGTTTTGATCACATCGCACTAGCACTTGGCTCTGGCAAGCAACGAATGATCAAAATAAAGAATATACTAGCTCGTGGAGTGCGTATGGCATCTGACTTTCTTATGTCGTTACAACTGACTGGCGCTCTTAAATTTGATTCTATAGCAAATCTGCAAGTTCGTATGCCGATAGTTGTCATAGGTGCGGGGCTTACTGCGATTGACACTGCCACTGAAGCTTTAGCGTATTATCCAATTCAAGTAGAAAAATTTCTTCTTCGTTATGAGATATTAGTTGATGAGTATGGAAAGGACTATGTTGAAAAGGATTGGACAGAGGAAGAGCGCGAAATTGCGAATGAGTTTATATTGCACGCACAATTGATCCGAGAAAAGCAAAAGTTAGCAAAAAAAGAGAGTAGAGAAATAAAAATATTGGAGTTAATGCAGAGTTTGGGGGGAGTGAAAGTTGTATATAGAAAAGAGCTAAAAGATTCGCCAAGTTATCGATTAAATAGCGAAGAGGTGCAAAATGCACTTTCAGAAGGGATTTACTTTATTGAAAACTTAGAGCCAGTTGAAGTTGTGACGGATAAATATAACCATGCTGAATTAATAAAACTAATAGACACAAAATCCGGCGAAATCAAATGTATTAAAGCACGTTCTATTTTTATAGCAGCAGGTACTGAGCCAAATATAGTTATTGCAACAGAAGATAAAAAGCATTTTAAATTAAGCAATGGGTATTTTACTCATTTGAATTCATCAGGAAAAGAAATAGATCCAATATTTTCCCCTAAGATGCAGAATAAAGACAGGATATTAGTATATAAGCAAGGCAATAAAACAATTAGCTTTTTTGGTGATCTTCATCCTTCGTATAGCGGCAGCGTCGTGAAAGCTATGGCAAGCGCTAAGAATGGTTACCCTATCATTTCTCAGCTTTTGAATAGAGTTAATAGCTTCGTTTCTGTCACTCCAGCTAGAATCTCGGAGTCATATGCACAATTGTATGAATGTTGTAATGTAAGAGTAACTTTCACCAAAAAAGATGTCATTCCAGTGCCCAGACACTGGAATCCAGAAAACTTAATTTTGAATGAGTACACCAGATGGTTGTATAGTCAGAACTGGATTCCAGTGTCAGCTACTTGCACGACACCACCTGCTATGCGAATTACCTACAAATTGCAGCATTTGTACACTAAAGCGTCACGCGCTGGAATAATATCAGAACACCTGGCTAACAAAGAGTTTTTCAATAAAATCAAAGAGCAATTCACTGCAAAGGTTATAAAAGTTCAATATTTAACAGACAAAGTTGTGGAAATAGTGATCAAAGCACCACTTGCGGCAAAGAATTTTAAACCTGGACAATTCTTTAGGTTGCAAAATTTTGAAACCAATAGCAGAAAAGCCAATAATACAAACCTTGCTATGGAAGGTATAGCCGTAACCGGCACTGAAGTAGACAAAAAAAAAGGAATTATTTCCACTATTGTGCTTGAAACTGGCGGTTCCACTAATTTATGTAAATGTTTTAAAGAAGGTGAACAAGTAATTCTTATGGGTCCAACTGGCAGCCCTACTGAGGTTTACTAAGTCTGGATATTAAAGTGATGCCAAATTTTATTTCAAAAAGTAAATAATTTATTAACGCTCGTGCACAAATTAAAAATAAATTATGCACGAGTGTAGCATTGTGAATTAAGAATGCTATATTAAAGCTTACCTCACTATTAAAGCTATCGGTCAGATTAGATTAAAACCTAATCTGACCGGTTTCTCTATAACCCTCTAAACTCTGATATAATTATATGATAATTAGTTTAATTAGTGGTTAATATGCAAATTGATTTTATTCATATATTGAGATAGCATAAACCATATTGGTTTAAATTATTGTGCAACTTTATAAATCGTCACTGTTACTTCTACTGACTGTATTAATAGTTATAGTCCTAAAGTTACCTGAAAATTTGAGCATTGCAGTAAATTGGTCTCTCCCAATTCTGGATTTTGATTTATCTTTTCGTATCATACTAATATCTTTTTTATCAGTTGCATTTTTAGCTGTTCTACCAGCACAAAATTTGACTTTTTCAGAGATGCTATCTTTTGCTGCTTACACTATTAGTTCACTTTATGCAGTTTTATCTGAACATATGATATTGGTTATAATATTCTGTGAATTAATGACCGTCAGTGCATTTTTTACTATCGCAGCTGGCTGTAGAGATAGTGAATCTGCAATAAGGTACGCTTGTGTACACTTTTTCGTTGGAGTTATATTAACAGCAGGATTGGCACTGCAAAATACTAACCTGATAATTTTAGGTTTATTGATAAACTGCGCTTATTTCCCTTTTTCGTTTTGGGTTGTTGATGCATATCCTGCTGCATCGCTACATGGCACTACATATCTCTCTTTATTTACCACTAAAGTCTCTTTTTTAGTGATGCTTTTACACACTTATAACCTATGGCAAGATTGTACTGAAATATTAGCGCTTGTAGGCGCCATCACTGCAATTTACAGCATTATATTTGCTTCTCTTGAGCAAAATATTCGTAGATTTTTATGCTATAATATTATCGGACAAATGGGCTTGCTGATTATTGCAGGAGGTTTACTCAGCCCTTCGGAAAAGGCAATACCAATTTTGATACTGCATATAATCTTCTCTCTTGTTTATCAATCATTATTGTTTGTGGTCAGCAATTCGATTATTTCACGAACAAAAACAATTAGTTTTAATGGAGTAGGTAAACTGATGTCAGTGGAAGGCATGTGTGCTATAATCGCAATACTTACAATGACTGCATTTCCTGGAACCGCTGGATTTATCAGTAAATCATATATCACAGCTGAAATTGAAATGAACACTGTTGCCTTAAAAGGGTATAAAAATTTATATAAGGTTCTAAATTTGCTGCTTTATTTAAGCGTGGGGCTAAAGTTTCTTTATTACTTATTTATTGCAAAAAGTAAGTCAAAACCTTTAGCAGAGAGGGGGGGCAAAGCGACTATGATCATTTTAGCATTTATATGCGTAATCACTGGCAATCCTTACTTGCCTATTTACAATAAATCTTCGATTTTCGATTTTGTGTACAACACAAAAAATATTTTGTCGCAATTTAATTTGTTATTATGTACCACTTTATTGTTTATTCCTTTACGCAAGTTATTTTACCCGAGAATAAATTTTAAAATGGATCTTGATTGGACTTTTAGAGCTTTCATATCCTATATTGTCTTGCTGTTCAATCAGTTAGTCTCTAAAACTAGAGAAATGTTTGCCAGCATAGTGCAAAACTTGACTAATTCACTTGCTGGTTTATACTTTAATAATATTACTAAACTTAAAGAAGTGCTGGATTATGACTCAGTGAGTTTTGTTTCAGCTTCTTCTCTCTTTTTAATGAGTATTCTACTAACGCTATTATGTTTAAATCGTTAACTGAAAGTTTAAATTCTGTATTTAGTAAACTGAGAGGAAAGTCAATCATTTCTGAAGATGATTTTA
The DNA here is from genome assembly GCF_028981865.1 of Wolbachia endosymbiont of Drosophila nikananu. NCBI lineage: Bacteria > Pseudomonadati > Pseudomonadota > Alphaproteobacteria > Rickettsiales > Anaplasmataceae > Wolbachia > Wolbachia endosymbiont of Drosophila nikananu. Next base: position 16,319 of record NZ_JAPQLL010000046.1, read on the forward strand.
ATCTTGCCATGCGTGAAATACGTATAGCTTTAATTGAAGCTGACGTTTCACTTGAAGTTGCGAAAAAATTCATCAATGACATTAAAGATAAAGTGATTGGGGAAAAAGTCATAAAAAGTGTTTCTCCAGCACAAATGATAATTAAAATTGTGCAGGATAATTTAGTTGCAGTTCTTGGATCAGAGAAAAGTGACTTAAATCTAGCAGTTAAACCCCCTGCTGTGATTATGATGGTGGGCTTACAAGGTGCAGGTAAAACAACTACCTCAGGAAAGCTTGCTTTAAAGCTAAAAAAGCAAAAGAAAAAAGTGATGCTTGCCTCTTTAGATATTTATAGGCCAGCTGCCCAGAAACAACTTGAGGTGGTGGGTAAACAAATAGACGTACAAGCTTTATCTATAGTAATAAATGAGGGGCCTATTGCAATTACAAAAAGGGCATTGGCAGCAGCAAAGAACGATAATTATGATGTATTAATACTAGACACCGCAGGCAGGCTTCATATTGACAATAATATGATGAATGAGTTAAAAGCCGTAAAGGAAATGGTTTCACCTGCAGAAGTTATTTTAGTAGCTGACGCAATGATAGGCCAGGATGCGGTCAACATTGCAAAATCATTCAATGAGGCAATAGGTGTAACCGGCATTATTCTTACCCGTGTTGATGGTGATGCACGTGGTGGTGCTGCTCTTTCTATGAAAATGATCGCCGATTGTCCAATTAAATTTATTGCTTGTGGTGAAAAATTAAGTGACCTCGATGATTTTTACCCCGATAGAATTGCAAAAAGGATACTTAATATGGGTGATGTTGTCTCATTGGTTGAAAAAGCTGCTGAGATTGTTGGTCAGGAAGAAATTGATAAGTTACAAAAGAAAGTAAAAAAGGGTAAATTTGACCTAAACGACCTAGTGGGAATGTTAAAAACTCTCAATAAAATGGATGGTATTAGCAACATAATGAAATTCATTCCTAGTTCATTCACAAAAAAGCTAAGTAGCAGTGTGCCAGATGACAATAAAGTGAAAAAATATATAGCTATCATAAACTCAATGACTGAAAAAGAAAGGCAAAATCCAGATATTTTAAATGGCAAAAGAAGACTTAGAATTTCTAAGGGGTCCGGAACAAGTGTAACTGAAGTTAATCTTCTGATTAAGCAGTATAATCAAATGAGCTCTGTGGTAAATAAGTTCAGTAAAGTTGACCATAGTAAACTCAAAGAATCTGATTTGATGGATATGCTAAGCAGAAAGTAAGTCAGCAGGTAGTGGAATGAGACAATTGTCAGTAACCCTTTAGCTATATCAAAAGTGGCTTAGGTCTCGCAAAAAAATTTACAGCTTCTTGCTAGCCAAGAAATTTATTATTAATTTTAGGAAATACTATAGCTAACCTAAGAAAGGTTTCCCTATGTCATACCGCGGTTCATTCCATAGCTGTACGAATGTTGTGATTTGGGCCTACCAGAAGGGCAATGCCTCTTATCCAAGTACCCTCTTCTTGTCATTCCAATCTGGAATCCAGTTTTCCATATAACCTCATCAAAAATGTTTATTTTCTGGTTACTTTTATACTTATCAACTCAGTATGCTTACTTACAATTAAAATTCCTGGATCCCAGACTGGGATGACACCCTCCTGATGGACTAAAATCACAACGTTCGTACAGTTGTGCGCGGTATAGATTCCGCTAACTAGTAGCGGAATGACGGTTTTTTAAATTGTAGGTAACCCTAAGCCACTTTAGCTATATACTTTCCAACCTGTTTTCACTCCTAATCTTTTCTTATTGATTTACAGCAGGTTCTTTGTTACAGTTCATAGTTATGCAAAGAAACCTAAAGCCTTATGAGTTTATTTACAGCCAGTGATTTACATAGTTTGGAACTGTATAGCTGAGTATTGTATATGATAATATTGATAACAAACGATGATGGCTTTGGAAGTAAAGGAATAAAATTACTCAAAGAGATTGCACGGAATTTTGCCTCAGAAATATGGATAGTGGCACCAGATACTGATAGAAGCGGGGCTGCAAGATCTCTTGATTATCCAGTGAAGCAATCTATTGGAATAAACCAACATAGTGAAAGGGAATTTAGTGTGTCTGGTACTCCTGCAGATTGTGTCATTATTGCGCTAAATAAAGTTATGAATAAAAAACCAGACTTAATATTGTCCGGAGTAAATATTGGATCAAATGTCGGGGACGATATTTGTTATTCAGGAACAATTGGTGCTGTAATGGAAGGTGCTGCAAGGTCTATACCTTCTATTGCGCTGAGCCAAGTTTATCATGATAAAATAGACTGGCACAATACAAAGGTTTTTGCACCAAAGGTTATTGCCAAGCTAGTTAAGTTTGGTTGGCCTAAAAACATAGTGATGAGTGTAAATTTTCCTGCTACGGAAAAAGTAAAAGGAGTAGAATTTGCTGAACAAGGTGAATATAACATTGATGGGGATTTAACTTTTACTGAAAATTCGAATGGCTCTTTTAGCTTAAATTGGTCTCGAGAGCACTCAGGCAGTGGTAGTGTAAATAAAATAAAAGAAGGATTTATTACTATCACACCAGTAAAATTAGATTTTACAGATTATGATACATTGAATGCTATGAAAAATTCTTGTGCAGACGAATTTTCTTCTATAGCTGACTAAGAAAAACATTTGCATTGCTCCTAATTGATGTTTTCTATTGTGTTATCGCGAGCAATTATTTTTTCTTCACCTATATCCATGTTTTTAATCTTTAAAGTTTTACTACTCAATTCTTCATCGCCAAAGATTAAAGCAGCTTTAGCATTTGCTTGATTTGCTTTTTTCATTCGGTTTCTAAGTGCTCCGCTATATTCGTAGACTACATATAAACCATTTCTGCGCAATTCATTCGCAAGTGTTAGAGCATGTTCATCAGCCTCTCTGCCGATCGGAATTAGGTAAATAGGTCGCTCTTCTTTCGGAGAATAATTGATTAACTCCATTATGCGTTCAATACCTCCTGCAAATCCTATTGCTGGAGTGTGTTTTCCACCTACTGAAGATACTAGATTATCGTATCTTCCACCGGCAAAAACTGCCCCTTGTGCACCTAAATCTTCTGTGACAAATTCAAATACTGTGTGACAATAATAGTCTAGACCTCGAACTAATTTGCTATTTACAGTGTAAGGTATGCCAAGAGCTTGCAGTCCATTTAACACCTGGTCAAAGAAATATGAAGATTCTTTTGTATAGTGATCACTGATTTTAGACGCATCAGAAATTATTAATCTATCTTTCTCATCCTTAGAATCCAGTATTCTGAGTGGATTTTTGATCAACCTATTTTTGCTATCTTCTGATAGATCGTTTTGATACTTTGTAAAGTATAAGATCAAAGCTTTTCTATACTTAGTTATTGTTTCACTATCACCCAGAGAGTTGATTTCCAGCTTTACATTTTTATTGATGCCAAATTCAGTTAGTAAGTGCTGAGCGAGTGATATCAATTCAACATCGGCTTTTGAATCTTCTACACCAAAAACCTCAAAATTTATCTGATGAAATTGCCTCTGTCTTCCCTTTTGCGGTCTTTCGTAACGAAATGTAGGCCCTGTTGAAAATAATTTTATCGGCGTTTGCAGTTTTTTTTCAATGAGTAGCCTGACAACTGCTGCAGTGAACTCAGGACGTAAAGTTATGCTCTTTCCCCCTTTATCATTAAAGGTGTACATCTCTTTAGTGATGATGTCTGAGCTATCACCTAAAGTCTTTGTGAAAACTTCCGTATATTCAAATATCGGAGTTTGAGCAGGCAAAAAGCCATATAGACTTGAGATTCTGCTTGCTGTTTGCTCTATGTGTTTAAACTTGTACCATTCATCAAACAGGAGATCTTTTGTTCCTCTAACCGTTTGATTAGTCATAGTGTGGTCTCTATACCTGCAACCTCTGGTATGTGGTAGCTCAGCATATTCTGCACTCCTTGCTTTAAAGTAATTGCAGCACTTGGGCATCCAGAGCAAGCTCCTTGTAACTCAACATAAACTATTCCATCTTTATAGCCACGGAATTTGATATCACCACCGTCTTGAGCAACTGCAGGTTTGATATAACTTTCCATCAACTCTTTTATTCTATTTACAATTTCTATATCATTCTCATCGAAAAATTCTTCATCTGGCACGTTGTTGTCATTAACTCCTTCTTTATCTAGTGCTTTTCCGCCAGAAGTAAAGTGATTCATGATTGTAGTTAAAACTTCTACTTTTAATATATCCCAATTAATTCCATCCAATTTTGTTACTGAAATAAAATCATGACCAAAAAATACTCTCGCTACATGTTCTATTTGAAAAAGATCCGCTGCTAACTTGGAGTTTTTTATCTCATCTGCGTTTGAAAAATCAGCCGTTTCTCCTTCGTTTAGAATTGCAAATCCAGGGAGAAATTTCAGTGTGTTTGGATTTGGTGTTTCTTCAATCTGGATGAACATGTTATTTACCATGACAATTATAATTGTTACTATTTAATCATAAAATGATAAAAAAATATACATGTCATTCATCTTTTTTCTTTTTTTAGTATTCATAGTAATTACATTTGTCTTGCCTAGCGTTGTTGTATTTTTTCTTTTCCTGACAAAAAAAAATAACATAAGTTTCATGATGAACTCTATATTGAGTAAATTTTTGAACGAATTTAGTAGCAGTAGAAGTTATACTGAAAATTACACTGGTGATAACATGTCCAAGGATGAAGCATTAAAGATACTGGGGCTGAATCCTGAGGCAAGTCAAAATGAAATCAATAAAGCATATCAAAATTTAATGAAATTAGTTCACCCAGATAAGGGAGGCTCAGAGTATTTTGCACAGAAATTAAATGCGGCACGTGATAAATTGTTAAAAAAGTGATCTTAAAAAAAGTTTTCGTTTAACGAATTTCTTCCTTTGCTTTTTCTAAATACTCCAATATTGCTTCATGTAGTGCAGTCCATGTTATCTGTTCTTCCAGGGAAGGTATAAATTCTTGTCTCCAAGCATCCTTAAACTCTTGAAACCACTGTTTCTCAAAATCCTGAAATTCTAAAGAAATATCTGCTTTAAAGCTATCAATTAAACTGGAAACTTCTGCAGCTTTAGAGCTATCTAGTGATTTTAAAGATAACACTCCACTCTTTAAAATGTCTAACTCTTCCAATACATTAAGCTTAAATGGTTTATAGAGTGAAGACCCTATGCGATATCTTAAATAAGAATCATAGTATAACTTAATTTTATACATTAAAATGGTAGATGCATCAGGAGAAATGTTATTCTCATATTGTGCAAGAGAAAATAATAAATTCTCATAATCTACTTTGCTTAAACATGGTTGTAGAGTCGATTTAATTTTTTCACTAAAGGTTAGATAACTAGAAGAAATGCCATGACTATATTTACTAAAGAATTCAGGAAATATATCTGCTTGTTCTAATTTAAGAGGTAAATCTTTTCTAATTTCTCTTGGTAAACTATGTATTGAAAACTGATAAATAACCCATACAAAATTCTCATCAAACTCATCTGAGTAATCAGCATTATTATCAGGAAAAATTACATTACCTTTCTTATCATTCCAAGGTAATATCTTATAGAAAAACCTGTTCAGCCTTTGTTTTAATTTCAAAATACCTTCATTTCTATCACCTGCTTTATACAATATTTCGCCCATTTGCTGTTTAGCATCTTTAGGGTTTATTTTGTCACTTATGTGCAATCCAATTCCATTTTTCTCTAATAACTCCCAATCAAACAATTTGTGTGGATCTGGTTTACGCATTGTATAGCCAAGTTCTTGATTGTAAACTATGGTTCCTATTTCAGAATGACTAAATATCATATCCCTTTTAATTTTAAAACGCTCCATAAGGTATAAAATCAGCTCTTTAACGGACCTCATTTGCTCTTCCGGAAAAGGCTCAAGTCCTGTGTTTACAATTTCAATACCTACAGAATAGTTGTTAAGCTTCCGTAGCTCTTCAAGCTTGCTATCTATCTTAACTCTTGCATAACTAACACCAGCATGCCATGCTTCTTTCTCTAATGGAACCATTAAGGTGATGCTGCCATCCCTATCGACAATAAAATGAACTGACAATCCTCTAGTATTCAGCGTATCTTTTGTACCTTTTAGTGTTGATGTTTCAGTATGGTGAACTATAACCATTAACACTTTTTCACCTGCCCTATCACCATAATTTAAAGCTGAAGCTGGACTTAAAAATAACAAATCCTGACTTTGAATAATGGTAACTTTTCTTGTAAATCTTGAAAATCACTCTTAATATCGCTTGAGCAGGATACTTGCTGAAATATCAGAAGCGCTGAAATAGTAACTAGTAAAGCTAACAGATACTTATTAATTTTAGATAGTTGGATTTTCATACCATCTTTATAAACACTTTGTAGATAATTTTTCATTATAGTTAGAATAGGGTTGTTGAATAAATTTACAAGACAAAATCATACTAGTTCGGTAGTAGTAATCTGTCCAAAGATGAAGCATTAAAGATACTGGGGCTGAATCCTGAGGCAAGTCAAAATGAAATTAATAAAGCATATCAAAATTTAATGAAATTAGTTCACCCAGATAAGGGAGGCTCGGAATATTTTGCACAAAAATTAAATGCGGCACGTGATAGGTTGCTGAAGAATTGATTTTCAACCATTAGAAATTATTAGTTTTTTCTGTAAATTTTACTTGGACATACTCAAGTTATATAGTATAAGGCCAAAATATTATATTTTAAGGGGTTTTATGGTAACAAATACAGAAATTGAGCAGTTAAAAAATGAATTATTTGCTGCAGTAAAGGAAGATAATCTTCAGAAAGCTAAAGAATGTATTGAAAAAATACCAGAAGAAAATATTAGTAAGATTGTTAACTCTAAAAGACAGAGCGAAACACCTTTGCAAGTTGCTGTCCTAAAGAACAACTTTGAAATGGTAAAGTTGTTAATTGATAATTATGCTGATGTTAATGCTAAAGATTATGCTGAACGTCCTGTTTTGTATCGTTGCGTTACATCAAGGTATTGTTCTGCACAAATGGTGGAGTTTCTGATTAATAATGGTGCTAGTACTAGTGGTAAATTTACAAATGGTGATGAGTTTTTTAGCCTTTTAGCTTGGGCTGTACAAGATGGTAGCCCAGAAAAAGCAGAGATTCTGCTTAAGCATGGTGCTAACTCGGATGAAAAGTTTTCTTATGCTTTCCAGGGCGATTGTACGTCCTTACATGTTGCTGTTGTAAGAAATAATCCAGAAATGGTAAAAGTTTTCATTAAATATCATGCTAATGTCAATGTTCAAAATAAACAGGGCGAAACACCTCTACATTTGGCTATTAGATTTAAACATCCTAAGATAATAAAGCTGCTATACGATAATGGTGCTGATATTGACAATGTTAAAGATATAAGGAACCAGACACCTTCAGATCTTGCTAAGACATTTTATCCCGATAAAACGATAAAAGAAATTGCTGCAGAAGCAAAGAGTGTAAATGTAAGTCCAGACAACGCTATGCAATCCATATCTGTAGCAAGCAGCACGGTAAAACCTTCCTTTTTTATTAATAGTATATTTAATTGGATGGGAGCTTCAACTACTGCTGCACTCAGTTGCTTATTCCAAAGTGCTCCTGCTTTATCTTCTGCTCAGCAGCCTGTTACTCATTCGGCTGGAAGCCTAGCTGGTTCTTCGCAAGTTGATTTTTATGGAACAGCTCTGCTAGCTGATGTGGTAGCCAGAAAGTTCACTGGGGGGAAATATTCAAGACCATTGGATGATTCGCTTTTGACATTGGAGCAAATTAAAGAAAGAAAGCTTAGCGCTATAGAAAGAGATGTCAAGATGGTAATTAATGAGTTTGAAGAGCTTAATCAGTGTCCTGGGAGTTCACTAAGTAACACAACAGTATCTAAAGGCATAAATCACCAAAAGTTCTTTTAAGCTATAGTTAAAATAAGCACTCAAGTTTGAGTGCTTATTTTTTGAAAAAAAACAGATTTCCATCCCTTAAATTTAAACTTTTTATTGTGTGCTGGGGATAAGCTGCTACAATAAAACGAGTTGAAGGTGAGAAAGCTTTAAGTTATGCAAGATGATACTAAAAAAAAAACAACGATAGAAGAAGAAAAAGGCATATTAGGATGGATAGAGTATAGACTGCCTATATTTTCTTTTCTAAAACATACTGCTTCTTATCAAGTGCCAAAAAATTTAAATTATGCTTGGAATTTTGGTTCTTTGGCTGGTATAGCACTGATTTTACAGGTAATAACAGGCATATTTCTTGCTATGCACTATACTCCGCATGTTGATTATGCGTTTAATAGTGTAGAGCGCATAATGCGAGATGTGAATTACGGGTGGTTAATACGCTACACTCACGCTGTTGGAGCATCGCTCTTCTTTATGGTAGTCTATGTTCATATAATGCGTGGGTTATATTACGGATCTTACAAGAGGCCACGAGAGATGGTGTGGTTTGTTGGTATATTTATATTTTTTGCAATGATGGCAACTGCCTTTATGGGATATGTTCTTCCTTGGGGACAAATGAGTTTCTGGGGTGCAACAGTTATAACCAACTTATTTTCTGCTATACCTTTATTTGGCAATAAAATAGTTATATGGTTATGGGGTGGTTTTTCAGTGGATAACCCAACACTTAACCGTTTTTTCGCTCTGCATTATCTTCTGCCTTTTGTTATTATTGCTTTAGCTATGCTTCATGTGATAGCTTTGCATAGGTTTGGCTCTGGTAACCCAAGTGGAGTGGAGGTAAAATCAGATAAGGATACCATTCCTCTCTATCCTTATTATATAGTCAAGGATTGCATAACTTTTGGTCTGTTTTTTGTAGTTTTGTTTGCATTTGTTTTCTATGCTCCTAATTATCTTGGACATCCAGACAATTATATAGAAGCTGATTCTATGGTCACTCCGGTACATATAGTGCCAGAGTGGTATTTTTTACCTTTTTATGCAATGCTACGTTCAATTCCAGGTAAACTTACTGGTGTGCTTACCATGTTTGCATCTATTTTAGTGTGGTTTTTGTTACCTTGGCTTGATAAATCAAAAATTAAAAGTGGTACTTATCGGCCGATATTCAAAAAATTTTTTTGGGTTTTTGCAATAAATTTTGCACTTCTTGCCTGGCTCGGAGGACAAGAGGTGAAAGAGCCTTACATCACTATGAGTAGGCTATCTACTCTTTATTATTTTGCATACTTTGTAATAATTTTACCACTGCTTAGTAAATATGAAAAGCCAAAAGAACCACCAAAAACCTTAAGTGATTCTGTGCCAGAGATGAAGTAATGATGATGAGAAATATGTTAGCTATACTTTGCATATCGTTTTTTGCTAATTTTGTGTGTGCAGAAGAATTCAAGCAATCACCAAACAAAAAAATGGACTGGAAATTTGATGGAATTACCGGATCTTTCGATAGAGAGTCAATTCAACGGGGCTATAAAGTGTATAAAGAAGTCTGTGCTGCTTGTCATTCAATGAATAGGATAGCATTTCGTAATTTGCAAGATGTTGGTTTTTCTGAAGAAGATGTAAAACAGATTGCAGCTTCTTACCAAGTTAAAGATGGTCCGAATGATTTAGGTGAAATGTTCGATAGACCTGGAATACCTTCGGATTATTTTATTGCACCTTTTGATACAAAAGAAGCAGCTGCAGCGAGCAATAATGGTGCAGTTCCACCAGACTTATCGTTAATTATTAAAGCAAGGCATGATGGTGCAAATTATGTCTATTCACTGTTAACAGGCTATCAAAACGGCGAGCACGATGAAAATGATTTATACTTCAACCCTTACTTTTCAACAGGCAGGTTAGCTATGGCGCCACCGCTTTCTGAAGGAATGGTGGAATATGATGGTGCAAGACAAGCCACAGTTGAAAATATGGCGTATGATGTGATAAATTTTTTACAATGGGCAGCAGAGCCAGAATTAGAGCGCCGGCATAAACTTGGATTAAAAGTAGTGGCGTATTTTATAATTTTAACAGTGTTTTTTGTATTAACTAACAATAGAATTTGGAGCAAGCTCTATAAAAAGAAGTGATAGTCAATTTTGCCTCAAATACAATGGTTGTCATCCAAGTAGCTAACACTGGTTCCTTTATGACGGCAGTGTCCAGAGGTGTCAAGCAAGTTTTTTCGTTTCTATTCCCAAGAAAGTTCGTTATATGGTTATGCAAGGAGTCTATTGTTGGTTAATGTTTTATGGCTTTACGGAAAGTTTATAGCTATACAACTTATCTTAAAAGCAATATAGTGTTCACTATGCAATGAATCAAAGATAGTAAGTAAAGTCTATGAAATTTCAAATCACTACACATTTTCAACCCTCTGGAGATCAACCGCAAGCAATCGATAGTTTAATTGCGGGGCTAAATAGCAATAAAAGAGACCAAGTTTTGCTTGGGGTTACTGGTTCTGGGAAAACTTTCACTATGGCAAATGTTATAGCAAGGACAAACAGACCTGCGCTGATCATGGCACACAATAAAACCTTAGCAGCACAACTTTATGAGGAAATGAAAGGATTATTTCCCAATAATGCTGTTGGATATTTCATTTCTTATTATGATTACTATCAGCCCGAAGCTTATTTGCCGCAAACTGATACTTATATCGAAAAAGACTCTGCAATCAATGACAGAATTGACATGCTGCGTTATTCTGCCGTCTGCTCCCTCTTGGAGCGCAGGGACACGATCGTAGTTGCCAGTGTTTCTTGCATATACGGTCTTGGTTCGCCTGAAAGCTACCGCAGCATGACTATATCTTTAAGTGTTGGAGATAAAATTCATGTTAATGATTTCTTGAGTAACTTAGCTGATCTTCAATACAAGCGCTCTGATACCAGGTTTGAGAGAGGATATTTCAGAGTGCGTGGTGATATTATCGATATATTTCCTGCCTATTATGAAAATAAAGCTTGGCGTTTATCGCTGCTTGGTGATGAAATAGAAGAAATTTCTGAAATTGATGCTATAACGAGTAATATTACCAAAAGCCTAAATACAATCACCATTTTTCCAAACAGCTATCACATTACATCACGTGAGACTCTGTTACAGACAGTTGGGCTAATCAAAAAAGAGCTGCATGAACGCTTGGATTATTACTACTTACAAAACAAGATTGTTGAAGCAAAGCGTCTCGAGCAACGCACTAATTTTGATATTGAAATGATGAGAACAACAGGAATATGTAAAGGTATTGAAAATTATTCGCGTTATCTCTATGGAATGGAAGCTGGGGATCCACCGCCTACTTTGTTTGAATATTTACCCAAAGACGTAATTTTATTTGTTGATGAGAGTCATGTCACCGTTCCTCAGATTGGTGCAATGTACAGTGGTAATGAGGCACGTAAAAAGAAATTGATTGACTATGGCTTCAGGCTCCCTTCCGCTTTTGATAATCGTCCATTAAAATTTGAAGAATGGGAGAAAGTTAGGCCGCAGACTATTTACATTTCAGCTACTCCCGGAAAGTATGAGTTAGCACAAACCAATAACGTATTTATAGAGCAAGTTATTCGTCCAACAGGGCTTACAGACCCAATCTGCATTGTGAAACCAATAGAGAGTCAAATTGATGATGTAATTCATGAGGCACAAGTGACAATAGGAAAGGGATTTTGTGTTTTAATCACTACACTGACAAAAAAAATGGCTGAAAATTTAGCTGAATATATGAGTGAATTAAATATGAGAGTGAGTTATTTGCATTCTGATATTGGTGCGTTGGAGAGAATAGAAATTATATGTAAATTAAGATCTAAAGAAATTGACGTTTTAGTAGGTGTTAACTTGCTTAGGGAAGGTCTTGATATTCCAGAGTGTGGGTTGGTTGCAATTTTGGATGCTGATAAAGAAGGATTTTTGCGATCAGAAACATCGCTCATTCAAACGATCGGTCGTGCTGCACGTAATGCTGAAGGTAGAGTAATTTTGTATGCAGATAAAATCACTGGTTCTTTAGATCGTGCATTAAGAGAGACCGAAAGAAGAAGAAAAAAACAAGAAGAACATAATATATTGTACAATATTGTCCCAAAGACTATAATAAAACCTATATCAAACACCTTACAGGAGAGGGCAATAGCAGAACCGAAAGTAAATACTAATAAGGATGATTTGAGAAAGCAAATGATAGAGCATGCTGAAAATTTAGAATTTGAAGAAGCAGCAAGAATAAAAAAATTATTGCAAGGTTAAGTAATATATGATGCTATGGGCATAGCATGAAAGTGTAAACAACCTGCTATTCTCCTTCTTATTTTAGCTTATCTTTTTGAGATTTTTGACAATTTCTTAGAATTGAAGAAGGAAAGGTGCATTTTTTTATTGACTTATCTATGTATTACGGTAATTACTAAAGAATTAGTGAGTAATAGTTATAGAATATGAGTGGTGAGGTAGCAAACAAGAAATTCAGTTATGGTATTTTAGAATATTTAGAACATTTAGAAGAGGATATCAGTCTATTAGATAATGAAAATTTTACTCAATGTATAATTCGTCTTCTACAAACAGGAGCTGATCCAAATATACAAAACCAAGATGGAAAAACTCTGTCATATTACTTAGATAAACACTTACTTAACATTTTAAATGATTTAGAAAATGATAGCAATCTATTAAATGATTCCAATAATATTAAATATATAGGGTCTCTTCTAAAAATAGGAGCTAATCCAAATGTACAAAACCAAGCTGGAAGAACTCTGTCATATTACTTAGATAAACACTTACTTAACATTTTAAATGATTTAGAAGATGATAGCAATCTATTAGATAATCCCAATAATATTGAATATATAGGGTCTCTTCTAGGAGCAGGAGCTGATCCAAATGTACAAAACCAAGCTGGAAAAACTCTGTTACATTACGTTGCTGAACATAACAATATTGACGCTATAAGATTTCTTTTAAGCAAAAAAGCTGATCCAAGTATAACAGATAAAAGTGGAAAGACTCCAGCTAAATATGCTACTGAAAGTGACTGCATTCGAGCTGTGAATTGTCCGGATCCAGACAAGGATCAGGGCTATCATTCAGATGGTTCTTGTGAAAATAAAGAGAATCCGGCAAATAACTCTAGTAATTACCCTAACAAGCACAATGATGATCAGGCACTGCGTGATGATCTAGGGTATGGCTCCGGTGACGATAATAAAGCAATTTCTACTGAACCGAGTGATTGTGACCGAAAAGACGAGGATTCGAGCTGTAGTTCAAGTGATTATCTTTTTCTAGAAGACTCACTATTAGCGAAGCTAGGAATACCATTAACTACAGATGAGCAGGAGCTAATTGATAAGTTTTGTGAGGAGATAAGAGGTATAACAACAAAAAATAAACAAGAATCTGAAGAAAGTATTCTAGAAAGTATTGAGAAAATAGTAAATGAGTACTTGGAGAAAGGACTAAGATTAAATTCAAGTTGTAGTAATGGTAATGAAAAAGGCGATAAAGAAACTGTAACAAATTTAATACTTGAAGAAATAGAAGATGTTCTTAATCATCGTGTGAATCCACGTTTTTCAACTGGAATTCTTAATATACCTGATTGTATCGATGAAAGTGATGGCAACGAATGTGAAGCTGACAAATATAAAACTTCAGGCATCATCATAAAAAAGATCATAAGTAATTTGTTGTTAAAAGGTGGAGGAATGAGAAAAATTTTTTCTACGGTGATACCGAGCTTGCAAATAAACATTATGACTGTGATTATTCAAATGATCTCGGTAAGAAATATAAGGGTAGGAAAGAAGAGCTAAAGAGTATAGCATGTGAAGGTATTGTAAACAAAAGTAAGCAAACTCATGAGTATGACTTTAAAGCAGAAATAGATAATGTATATTTTTATGTGAAATATCCACAAGATAGTATTATTGAATCTGTGAAAATCTTAAACAATGAAAAAGCTAAAAAGTTAAATCTAAAAGTCGGCATACTTCAAATTGGGGAGAGTATAGTGAGAATTGAAGGTACAAAAGGTGGAATTAGTATTTATCTAAGTCCTAGTAAGAAAGATGGTAATAAAATAGAGGTAAAGGTCGATGAAGAGAGCGAAGCAAGGCTTAACAAATTAAAAGCTGAGAAGAAAAGTTTAGGGGAAAACTGTCTTTTGGGAGCGTCGAACAAGGAAAAATCTTGTTAAACCTGAAAGAAACTATTTTATCCAGTGCTATAACAATTTTTAAATATAATTTATTAAGAAGTATTTTTGCAGTTATAACCGGACGCTCAATGGTGCTAGAGTGCCCGTTTGGGAGCATGGTTTTGGAGGAACGGTTAAACCACTGATGGAGTCTATTACGACTACCTCGATTAGAAGATTGTATAATCTAACCGTCCCAAGCTTAAATACTTCTTCATTATAAGTTATAGGAGGTCAATTACAATGACAAAAAGTAAATTAGAGGTAATGAATCCTGATGCAGCAGGGATAGATGTTGGTTCGGCTGTACATTATGTATGTATACCCGAGAGAAGAGATGAGCAACGTGTTCAAAAATTTGGCTGCTTCACTGAAGACCTTCATAATTTAGCAAGGTGGTTAAAAAAGTGTAAAGTTACAACCGTAGCGATGGAATCAACTGGTGTATATTGGATTCCTTTGTTTCAAATACTGGAATCTTACGGTTTTGAAGTTAAGTTGGTAAATGCGCGACATGTAAAAAATGTACCTGGGAGAAAGTCAGATGTTCAGGACTGTCAGTGGTTACAACAACTACATAGTTATGGATTACTCCAAGGGTCATTTAGGCCAGATAGCCAGATATGTGTATTGCGTAGTTACGTGCGACAACGTAAGAACCTCACTGAAAGTGCATCTACACATGTTCTGCGTATGCAGAAGGCATTAATTCAAATGAATATACAACTGCATAGAGTTATAAGAGATATAACAGGAGTAACTGGTATGAAAATTATCAAGGCTATAATTAAAGGCGAAAGAGATTCTGGGAAATTGGCTCAATTCAGGGATGCACGAATAAAAAATGATCAGTCTACTATAGCAAAAGCGTTAGCTGGCGATTATAGAGAGGAACATGTATTCACGCTAAAGCAAGAATTTGAACTATATAATATTTATCAAGAAAAAATAGCAGAATGTGATAGAAATATTGAGGTCTATTACAAAACGTTTGAAACAAAATCTAACGAAAGTAAACAGTTGAGTAAGGAAAAGAATAAGCACAGAAAAAGTAAGCCTGACTTTGCTTTGCACGAGGAACTGCACCGAATAACTGGTATGGATTTTACTAAAGTTCCAGGGCTTGATATACTAAGTATACAGACTATAATTTCAGAAACTGGTATAAACCATAATAAATGGTCAACAGAAAAACACTTTTCATCGTGGTTAGGACTCAGCCCTGCCAATAAAATTACAGGAGAAAAAGTGTTTAGCACAAGAACGCGTAAAGTCATTAATCGTGCTGCGAATGCATTTCGAATGGCTGCTAATTCTGTAGGAAATAGTAAAAGTTCATTGGGTGCATACTACAGGAGATTAAAAAAACGATTAGGAGCACCAAAAGCAATAACAGCTACTGCAAGAAAAATAGCATGCATATTTTATAGTATGCTCAAATACGGACAAGAATATGTAGAAAAAGGAATGGAATACTATGAAACACGATATAAGGAGAGAGCTGTAAAAAATTTGATCAAAAAGGCACGAGAATTTGGCTATACTTTAGTGCAACAAG
>NZ_JAPQLL010000047.1:0-11847 GCF_028981865.1 Wolbachia endosymbiont of Drosophila nikananu
AACAAGGAAAAATCTTGTTAAACCTGAAAGAAACTATTTTATCCAGTGCTATAACAATTTTTAAATATAATTTATTAAGAAGTATTTTTGCAGTTATAACCGGACGCTCAATGGTGCTAGAGTGCCCGTTTGGGAGCATGGTTTTGGAGGAACGGTTAAACCACTGATGGAGTCTATTACGACTACCTCGATTAGAAGATTGTATAATCTAACCGTCCCAAGCTTAAATACTTCTTCATTATAAGTTATAGGAGGTCAATTACAATGACAAAAAGTAAATTAGAGGTAATGAATCCTGATGCAGCAGGGATAGATGTTGGTTCGGCTGTACATTATGTATGTATACCCGAGAGAAGAGATGAGCAACGTGTTCAAAAATTTGGCTGCTTCACTGAAGACCTTCATAATTTAGCAAGGTGGTTAAAAAAGTGTAAAGTTACAACCGTAGCGATGGAATCAACTGGTGTATATTGGATTCCTTTGTTTCAAATACTGGAATCTTACGGTTTTGAAGTTAAGTTGGTAAATGCGCGACATGTAAAAAATGTACCTGGGAGAAAGTCAGATGTTCAGGACTGTCAGTGGTTACAACAACTACATAGTTATGGATTACTCCAAGGGTCATTTAGGCCAGATAGCCAGATATGTGTATTGCGTAGTTACGTGCGACAACGTAAGAACCTCACTGAAAGTGCATCTACACATGTTCTGCGTATGCAGAAGGCATTAATTCAAATGAATATACAACTGCATAGAGTTATAAGAGATATAACAGGAGTAACTGGTATGAAAATTATCAAGGCTATAATTAAAGGCGAAAGAGATTCTGGGAAATTGGCTCAATTCAGGGATGCACGAATAAAAAATGATCAGTCTACTATAGCAAAAGCGTTAGCTGGCGATTATAGAGAGGAACATGTATTCACGCTAAAGCAAGAATTTGAACTATATAATATTTATCAAGAAAAAATAGCAGAATGTGATAGAAATATTGAGGTCTATTACAAAACGTTTGAAACAAAATCTAACGAAAGTAAACAGTTGAGTAAGGAAAAGAATAAGCACAGAAAAAGTAAGCCTGACTTTGCTTTGCACGAGGAACTGCACCGAATAACTGGTATGGATTTTACTAAAGTTCCAGGGCTTGATATACTAAGTATACAGACTATAATTTCAGAAACTGGTATAAACCATAATAAATGGTCAACAGAAAAACACTTTTCATCGTGGTTAGGACTCAGCCCTGCCAATAAAATTACAGGAGAAAAAGTGTTTAGCACAAGAACGCGTAAAGTCATTAATCGTGCTGCGAATGCATTTCGAATGGCTGCTAATTCTGTAGGAAATAGTAAAAGTTCATTGGGTGCATACTACAGGAGATTAAAAAAACGATTAGGAGCACCAAAAGCAATAACAGCTACTGCAAGAAAAATAGCATGCATATTTTATAGTATGCTCAAATACGGACAAGAATATGTAGAAAAAGGAATGGAATACTATGAAACACGATATAAGGAGAGAGCTGTAAAAAATTTGATCAAAAAGGCACGAGAATTTGGCTATACTTTAGTGCAACAAGAGGAGCTAGTTAAGGAAGTTTCTTAGAAGATGGCTCTCAAACAACTTGCCATATTAAAAAACAAGGTGATCTTCCTAGTACAAAAGTTGATTTCGTAAATCAAAATATTCAAGCAGCATGGGAAATGGCGCGGGGTAAATCACTATAGATCACTCAGTAATAACCTTAAGTGTTAATAATGATAAAGAGAAATTAAGGTTAGACACCTATATAGCTGAAAAATGCAACATATCACGCAGTAAAGCTCAAAGATTGATACAAAATGAGCAAGTGAAATTACTTGGCACACCGATAATTAATAATGACTACATAGTAAAACCAGATGAAGAGTATGTGGTGCATCTAGTTCAACCTGACATATCCACATCAATTGAGCCTAATTATGACATAAAACTTGATATCGTCTATGAAGATGATGACATTATAGTTCTGAGTAAACAGAGTGGATTAACAGTGCACCCTGGTGCTGGGACAAACAATGATACACTCTTGAACGCAGTTATCGCTCACCTTGATGTAAGACCAGGAATTGTTCATAGACTCGATAAAGATACTAGTGGACTTATGGTAATTGCAAAAAATGAGGAAGCCCATAGTTTCTTGTCTGAATTGTTATCAAATCGTAAAGTAAAGCGGGAATACTTAGCAGTAGTTTGGGGAACATTATCTTCCCAGCAGGGAACTATAGAAACTAACATTGCTCCAAAGCGTGGTAATAAAGAAATGATGTGTGTTACAAAAACAACCGGAAAATTAGCAATCACTCATTACTCAGTAGAGAAAGTTATAGGACAAGCAAGCTTGGTTAAATGCACTTTAGAAACAGGTAGAACGCACCAAATTCGAGTCCACATGAGCCACATAGGACATTCTATAGTTGGTGATCAAGTTTACGGAAAAAATAGTAGTAAAAGCACAAAATATGCTAAAAACTCTAGTTTTATTCTTAATTTCAATAGGCAAGCACTACATGCTTATAAATTAGGATTATACCACCCAAAAAGTAAGGAATACATGGAATTTGTCTCTGATTTACCGCAAGATATAAAAACTTTAATTGGTGAGTTTGAAAATATACCTAAGAAAGGTTTACCTGATTTTTGAAGTATAAAATCAACTTATTGGTTTTGAAATTAAGATTTATTGCAACTACAATTAGTACTCTTATCATCACATTTTGGTGTTAAGTCAGGATAGAACGTGAGTATAGCATCATTCTTTCTTATAAATACTGATTGATAATTGTCATCTTCCATTTTATATAGGCATATTCCATCTTTTCCTAATTCCTTAAACGCCTTATTTGCAGAAATTAAAATATCATCGGCATGAAGATTATATGCATATCCATTTGGGCATTTAACTTTCACTTTCCCATCCTTACCTAAATATTTCATTCCAAATGTATAAACTGGTGGCTTAATATCTGATTTATTGCATAGGGACTTATCATTCCAAATTGCATCTGCCCATTTATCTTCTTGAGCTTCAACATATCTACCTACAAAATGCATACCACCTAATTTATCGTTTGGCTCACCACAAAAAATATGTCCAAACCCTATAGTTTCTTTTTCATTTCCACTATTTGTAAACCAAATGTTAGCCAGTTCATCTTTAAATAACTCCAAATCCGCATCTGGTGTGACAATTTGATGATCAAGCTTATCATATATTCCTTTCACTACTTCTTGATGCTGCGGACAATCAAGTAAAACTTTGAAATCTTCTTTATCTGGATGTGCTCCCCAATCTCCACAAACTTTCAACACTCCTCTATCGAAGTCAGTTAATTCTGGAAACGGTGGTATATAACCTGGTTGTGAACTGAAAAATGGTTCAAAATTATTTTCTTCCACATAGCCGGCGTGAAAATAATGATCCTTAATATAAAAAACAAATCCTATTATTGGTATTATTAAACACAAAATTAGTTTAACTGTCTTCGACATAATCATGTTCACAAAAAAGCTAGCTTATAAGAAACAATTTAAAAAAGTTTTAATTGTTGAGTGCATTTTGCAGAGCAGCAACTCCCGGCATTTTATCGCTGCTTAACCAATCTAAAAATGCTCCTCCACCAGTGGAAACATATGTAAAATCCTTATCGGTAAGGCCTGCAGCACTTATTGCAGATAGACTATCGCCTCCCCCTATTACACTAGTTAATTTTCCTTTGTGCGTTAAGTCACTTACGACTTTCATTATCCCTATTGTACCACTTGCAAAAGCTGAATGTTCAAAAACACCAATAGGTCCATTCCACAGCAGAGCCTTACTGCTTGCTATTATACTGCTTATTGTACTCAAAGTTTGTGGTCCGATATCCAAAATTATATCACCGTCCAAAATGGACTCAGTTCTTCTTGAAATACTAGTGCTGTAATCAGAGTTTACTGCAACCAGAACGTCTTCTGGCACAACTATTTTGCAATTGTTTTTATTTGCTGTTTCAATAATATTATGTAGAAGGTCGTCAACACCATTTTGAAAGAAAGATTTCCCTATATTTACTTTGCTAAATGACAAAAAATTATTAGCAATTGCACCTCCGAGAACTAGGTAATCAACCTTTTCTGTTAGCTTTATAAGCATTTTTATCTTAGTTGACATTTTGGCTCCCCCAACTATCGCAGTAATAGGTTTAGCTTTAAACGATACAGCTTTTTCAAGATACTTTAGCTCATCTTGCAAGCAAAATCCTGCATAGGAAGGTAAAAATTCTGTAATGCGCGAAATAGAAGCGTGAGCTCTGTGAGAGCAAGAAAATGCATCATTTACATATATATCCGCTAGAGATGCTAGTTGTTTGGCAAAATTTGAGTCACTTTGCTCTTCCTCTTTATAAAATCTTAGATTCTCTAGTAATATTATATCTCTTGCATCCATAACACTCACTGCTTTTTGCACTTTTTCGCCAACGCAATCATCAATGAATTTCACTTTTTTATTTAGTAACTGCGATAAAGTGTCAATTACATTTTTTAGCGACAGATTGTTGTCTCTGGCCTTTGGGCGTCCGAAATGCGATATAATAATAATCTTTGCATTTGCATTCACTAAATACTCAATAGTAGGCAATGCTCTCAAAATACGAGTGACGTCACGAATTTCTCCATCTTTTATAGGAACATTGAAGTCAACTCTGAGTAAGACGGTTTTATTGTGAAGATCACAATTTTCTATACTAGGTATATTCATTGTAAAACTAAAGCTATAAAGCCACTATACAGCAGTTTGACCCAAAGTAAAGTTTTAAGTTTACGAACGTTTAAGGAAATTTGCATCCAGATGGTGTCAGCTACTTTCATCTGCCACTGCAAATTGCAATGTTCGTACAGTTATGTGTCACGCTACTTGGATGACGCCGTTGAAAGAAATGAACCGCCTTTTCAAAATTGTTTTGAATAGAGGAATAACACTCACAAGTAAAATTTCATATTACCATTTTTTAATTTATGTATTATAATAAGCTTAATCTATAAGAAAAACAAAGTTGGAAGAACTAAGCAAAAACTGGGTGATAAGAACGGGAAGATTTTTATCTTCATTGTTTTTTTTACTGTTGATTGCGCTATCAATACGTAGTTTTTTATTCGAGCCATTTCATATACCTTCTGGTTCAATGAAAAGCACCCTACTTGAAGGGGACTACATTTTTGCTAGTAAATATTCATACGGTTACAGTAAACACTCACTTCCATTTTCTCCAAACATTTTTAGCGGCAGGATTTTTTATACCCCTCCAAAGCGTGGCGACATAGTAGTTTTCAAACCCACAAGAAATGACAGCATCAGGTTTGTTAAGCGAGTAGTAGGAACACCAGGTGACAAAGTGCAAATGATAGAGGGAGAATTATACCTAAATGATCAGAAAGTAGAACGAAGGCAAATTGAAAGTTTTGTTGATTATGAGTCAAATCGTAACATACCAAGATATATAGAAACGCTTTTAAGTGGCAAGGAACATGAGATTTTGATAGATAACGTCTCCAATAAGCTATCATATAATACTCCAGTTTATTATGTGCCTAACGATCAATTTTTTGTTATGGGAGACAATAGAAATAGTTCTTTGGATAGCAGGTTTCCTGAAATTGGTTTTGTACCAATGGAAAATATCATTGGGCGTGTAAGCATAGTTGGTTTATCATTTAAATTAGGAAAGGTCGATTGGTCACCATTTAATTTCAGACTACCTGTTGCCCTGAGATTAAATAGAGTATTGCACAAGGTTGTGTAAGCTTTTTCTACTTATTTGTTAATTCACACAACTCTAAAGAAGAATTTTCTAACTCGGCGATAGCGTTGTTAATTTCATTCAAGTCATTGCCTTGTAAAGCGTTTTTTGCGTTTTTTAATAGGTTTTTCAACTTTTGATCAGTGGAAACATTTTCAACTAGATGTATGAGCTTGTTACCGTTAATTTTAGCCTCTGCAAGGGAACGAGCCTTCATATCTTCATCAAAGCTGTTTATTGACTGGTTAACCATATTTTGAACATCAGCTTCACTCAAGCCAAAATTTGAATTTACTTCAACTGTCTGCTCAATTCCAGTAGCTTTTTCTCTTGCAGTAACAGTCAAGATTCCGTCAACATTAACTGTAAATTCTATTTCAATTCTTGCAGAACCTGCAGGCAGTGGCGGTATACCTTTTAGTTCAAACTGCGCTAGAGATTTGTTATCCTCTATCATTTCACGTTCTCCCTGACAAACGTGAATTTTCATTGCTGGTTGCCCATCAACATAAGTTGTAAACTCTTTTATCTCTGAAACTGGCAGTGGCGTATTTCTTGGTATGATTTTTTCAACTATGCCTCCCATAGTTTCTATACCAAGTGATAAGGGTAGAACATCAAGGAGAACAGAATGAGCCTGCAAAGCTGCTCCAATGACCACTGCTTTATCTGGATCTGCGTCACTTAGTACTTTATTTCCAAAGAGCTTGACTAGTGAATTTTGAACCAATGGTGTTCTAGTTGCACCACCAACTAAAATTACTCCTTTTGTATCATCAATTTTAAGATCTATATCGTTTACAGTACGAGTGACTATATTGATAGTCCTATTAACTAAAGGACTTATTGCCTGTTCAAATTCTTCTCTGGTGATTTCACATTCAAACGGCTTGCCGTTAATGTTAAAGCCAAAAGTGCCTGATGCATTTTCACTTAAGTATTCTTTCGCGGTACGGATATTGCAGGTTCCAGCGTTATGTGTTGGAATGACATTAAGGTGTGTTGTCGACTCCTTGTTTAAACCTACTTTTTCTCTGTACTTATCAAGTACAATTGAACTTAGTAGGTGATCAAAATCATCACCGCCGAGTTTGGTATCACCACCAACCGCAAGGACTTGAAACACTCCTTGATGTAATTTCAATATTGAAATATCAAATGTTCCTCCACCAAGGTCATAAACTGCATATATTCCACTGTTATTGTTCTTTTCAATGGAATAAGAAAGCGCTGCAGCGGTTGACTCGTTAACGAGGCGAAGAACTTCTATGCCAGCTAATTTTGCTGCATATTTAGTTGCGTTACGTGCTGAATCTCCAAAGTAAGCTGGCACAGTAATTACTGCTTTTTTCACTTTTATCCCTGTGGATTTTTTTACCCTCTCGCATAAAGCTTTTAATATCTCAGCAGAAATCTCAACAGGAGTAAGATACTTCTCCTCTGAGCATTTTACTCTAATAACTTTTTCACTTTCGTTATCTATTTCAAAATTGAGGCCTTCTTTATTTAATTCTTCAACACTTTCACCCATTAAACGCTTTATTGAGTAGATTGCATTTTGACCAACGTCACAGCCAGTTTTCAATGTATTATTTTCATACGAAATAACAGAAGGCAGTAGCTCTCTTCCCTGCTCATCTTTAAATATCTCCACGTTGCCAGCTTTATTTACCATGGCAATTAAAGAATTGGTGGTACCAAGATCTATACCAAAAACTACTTCACTTGAATTTGGTTCAGAAATTTGAATTGGTTGCATTTTTCTTCACCTCCTCAAATGACTTATATAAATATTTCAATCTTAAGACTTGTGTAGCAGCTCCATCAAAATTCTTTACAGCAAAAGTGTTAATTAGGTTTTTAACGCAATCTTTTATTTTTTCATCAACCATCCTACTTGCAAATTGTAGATCATCGCAGTCCAGCAAATATTCTCTTATTTCCATTGATTCATTTAATATTTCAGAATTTGGATGATCCTTTGGGCTTTCCACACCAAAAAGATTCAACAAATGCTTGGCACGTTCTAGTGGTGACTTTAGCACTTGATAAGCCTTGTTAATATTAATTATATTTTTAGATTGTCCTTCGTTTATATCAGTCCTGCTTAGCTCAATATATTTTTTCTCTAACTCATCAAAGCTGATATTGAAAGTTGGTTCAATTTCAAACAATGTAAAATAGCTGCTAGACATGAAAACTCTCTCCACAACCACACTTTCCTTTTTCATTGGGATTTTTGAAAACAAAACCCGATGAAAATTTTTCTTCTACATAATCCATTTCAGAGCCAAGAATAAACATGACGGATTTTGGATCGATCAACACTTTAACTTTTTGGTCATCACTGCAGCTTTCCTCAATTATCGACTCTAAAGGACGAGTATCATACGCATATTCAATATCATATTTTAAACCAGAACATCCTTTTTGTTTAATTAGCACTCTTATTCCTATCGCTTCTTCCGGTTTCTCAAGGTTAGTATGCTTCTTTTGGTCCAATAAATACCTTATTCTCTCCACTGCATTTGCAGTTATAGTGATAAGCTTTTTATTCTTTTTTACAGTTTCACCTCCGCCTACTTCTTGATATTCACTCATGCTTTAGTTCTCAATGTCCACCTTTACTTTGTTTGCTTTGATAATCATGAATAGCAGCCTTTATAGCATCTTCAGCAAGCACCGAGCAGTGTATCTTCACTGGAGGTAAAGACAACTCTTCCACTATTTGAGTATTCTTTATCTGTGTCACATCTTCAATAGCTTTTCCTTTAATCATCTCTGTTAACAAAGAACTTGAAGCAATGGCAGAACCGCAACCAAAAGTTTTAAATTTTGCATCTTCAATAACACCTTTGTCATTGACCTTTATCTGCAATTTCATTACATCACCGCACGATGGTGCACCAACTAAACCAGTACCAACATTTGGATCATTTTTATCCAGAGAGCCAACATTCCTTGGATTTTCGTAATGATCTAAAGTTTTCTCATTATAACTCATAAAATTACCTATAAACTACTGCCTTATATTATAACATATTTAGGTTAAAAACTAAAGTAAAATACACTAGCAAACGGTATATTTTACTCACAAAATACCCGCAAAGTGAGTGCATTTTACTTTACAAATACATATAGTGCGTGTCATTCTCTATATTGTAATTAAGTTTATGATCTAAAAAGGAGTATTCCCTTGAGTTTATTTGGTAATCTTTATAAAGGCTTGTTGAAAACTTCTTCGCGCTTTAGCGATGGAGTAAAGAGTATTTTTTCTGGCAAAAAAAAATTAGATCAGTCGCTTTTAGATGAGCTAGAAGAATTGCTAATTAGCATGGATATTGGTCATAAAACTTCCAAGTTGATTATTGACAGGCTCACAAGCATCAAGTTTGACAAGGAGGTTGAACATAACATTATCACACAGCAGTTAATGAACGAAATAGAAGCTATATTAAACCCTGTCGTGCAACCGTTAATTTTAAATAAAAAACCACATATAATAATGGTATGTGGAGTAAACGGTAACGGTAAAACCACAACTATAGGTAAGCTCGCATATAAATATAAGGAGATGGGAAAATCCGTTATGCTTGTTGCGTGTGACACATTTAGAGCTGCTGCTAGTGAGCAGTTAAATATTTGGGCAGAACGCTCTGGTTGTTCTATCGTTACTGGAGAGTACGGTAGCGACTCTGCAAGTGTGGCATATAGGGCTGTAAGTCAAGCTATAAAAGATAACGTTGATGTTGTTCTAATTGACACAGCAGGAAGGCTGCAAAATAATGTGAACCTTATGGAGGAATTATCAAAAATATATAGAACGATAAAGAAATTGGATGACACTGCCCCTCATGATGTTATTTTAGTTCTTGACGCAACTACCGGCCAAAATGCTTATAGCCAATTAGAGGCATTTAGTAAGATGGTTAGTGTTACAGGGTTAATTATAACAAAGTTAGATGGCACTGCTAAAGGCGGAGTGGTAATTGGCCTTGCAGAAGCTTATAAGGTAAAGTTACATGCTATAGGAATTGGCGAGAGTATGGAGGACTTAAAGGAGTTTACTAGTAAAGAGTTTGCTGAAGCATTATTTAATTGTAATTAAAAATTTCTCTTAATTCCCTTACGTGACCAAGCTTAATTATCTCAATATCATGAGAAGAGTAATTACCATTTTTAGGCATAATTGCTTTTTTGAATCCTAACTTTTGTGCTTCTTTTAGTCTGAGATCAGCATGCGAGACATTCCTAATTTCTCCTGAAAGTGCAACTTCACCGCAGATTATTGAGGAAGTTGGCAGCGGTAAATTTACTACACTTGAAATAAGGGAAGCAGCAACAGCAAGATCAGCCGATGGCTCCTGTATTTTGAGTCCCCCTGCAATGTTTAGGTACACTTCTTTATCATGCAAAAACATTTTACAACGAGCATTTAGCACCGCAATGATCATAGCCAATCGATTAATATCCCACCCAACTACTGCCCTTCTTGGGGTTGCCATATTAGTCCCTGCTATTAATGCTTGCACTTCCATTAAAATTGGTCTTGAACCTTCAATTCCTGCAAATACAGCGCTACCAACTACTTCTCTGTCATGAGCCATCAGAAACAATGATGATGGGTTATCAATAGGCACTAGTCCTGCTTCAGACATCTCAAAAACACCAATTTCATTTGCAGGGCCAAATCTATTTTTAATAGTACGCAAAATGCGATATTGATTGCTATTTTCACCTTCAAAATATAATACCGTATCCACCATATGCTCCAAAGTTTTAGGTCCAGCTATTTGTCCATCCTTAGTTATATGACCAACTATTAAAAGAGAAATACCATATTGTTTCGCAAGAATGGTTAATTCATGAGCGCAAGTACGAACCTGGGTTACAGTGCCTGGTGCTGATGTAATTCTGCTATCATACATTGTTTGTATAGAGTCAATTACTAAAAATTTAATACTTTTATTTTCCTTTATCGTTGCTACTACATCAGTTAAAGACACTGTAGATAAAAGCTTAATTTTAGGTTCATTTATCTCAAGACGCTTTGCTCTGAGGCTCACTTGCTCTAAAGATTCCTCGCCAGATACATAAAGACATTCAAAGGAGGAAAGTTGCACAACATTAGCTGCAATTCTAAGCAACAGGGTAGATTTTCCAATTCCAGGTTCACCACCAATCAAAATGCTAGCACCTTGAACGATACCTCCACCAAAAACTCTATCTAATTCTTCTATTCCTGTTAGAAAACGACTTGGAGTGATAATTTCGCTACCCGATAACGTCTTTATTAAAATTGGCGCAGATATACTCTTTTTGCCCGTTTTTACTGCTATTTCTTCAACAACTGTATCCCAATTGTCACACGCAATACACTTCCCTACCCACCTACCAGTGCTATGACCACAGGATTGACATACATATACAGTTTTCATCAGAGCCAAAATTATTTTGTTATAATTGTAATAAAAACTAGCTGAATAGGCGAAGTAAATCTAAACACTGAGTCTCACAAATATTTTGGTGCGAAGATAATTGTCATAAGTTGTGCTATTTAAATTCATGCACAATAATTGCACGAACGCTTCCCTCTAGGATCCAAGTAGCCCCTTTTTTGTCATCCGAGTAGCTTGACTACTTGGATCCAGGAAACTTAACTCTACACCAAGTAAATGTACAATAAGAACTAGATTCCAGACTGGAATGACACCCTACTTAACCGTCATACCGCGATTCATTCGCGGTACTGTGACCTTACCCAGAAAAAGTAGAGAGGAAGTTAAGACGTTTTTGTCATGAAAATGATGCATCAAATTGTTCAGGGATGCAATAGTTAATAGTAGAATGACGTCGTTGTTTATTATAAAAAATTTCAATGTATTCAAATATGGCAGTTCTAGATTGTTGAGCAGAGTGTTGTGAAGGATCAATAAGTAGCTCTCTTTTGAGTGAGCTGAAAAAGCTTTCTGCAGGTGAGTTATCATAACAACAACCCTTATGACTCATGCTAGAGATAATATTTTTT
>NZ_JAPQLL010000048.1:0-23028 GCF_028981865.1 Wolbachia endosymbiont of Drosophila nikananu
AACAAGGAAAAATCTTGTTAAACCTGAAAGAAACTATTTTATCCAGTGCTATAACAATTTTTAAATATAATTTATTAAGAAGTATTTTTGCAGTTATAACCGGACGCTCAATGGTGCTAGAGTGCCCGTTTGGGAGCATGGTTTTGGAGGAACGGTTAAACCACTGATGGAGTCTATTACGACTACCTCGATTAGAAGATTGTATAATCTAACCGTCCCAAGCTTAAATACTTCTTCATTATAAGTTATAGGAGGTCAATTACAATGACAAAAAGTAAATTAGAGGTAATGAATCCTGATGCAGCAGGGATAGATGTTGGTTCGGCTGTACATTATGTATGTATACCCGAGAGAAGAGATGAGCAACGTGTTCAAAAATTTGGCTGCTTCACTGAAGACCTTCATAATTTAGCAAGGTGGTTAAAAAAGTGTAAAGTTACAACCGTAGCGATGGAATCAACTGGTGTATATTGGATTCCTTTGTTTCAAATACTGGAATCTTACGGTTTTGAAGTTAAGTTGGTAAATGCGCGACATGTAAAAAATGTACCTGGGAGAAAGTCAGATGTTCAGGACTGTCAGTGGTTACAACAACTACATAGTTATGGATTACTCCAAGGGTCATTTAGGCCAGATAGCCAGATATGTGTATTGCGTAGTTACGTGCGACAACGTAAGAACCTCACTGAAAGTGCATCTACACATGTTCTGCGTATGCAGAAGGCATTAATTCAAATGAATATACAACTGCATAGAGTTATAAGAGATATAACAGGAGTAACTGGTATGAAAATTATCAAGGCTATAATTAAAGGCGAAAGAGATTCTGGGAAATTGGCTCAATTCAGGGATGCACGAATAAAAAATGATCAGTCTACTATAGCAAAAGCGTTAGCTGGCGATTATAGAGAGGAACATGTATTCACGCTAAAGCAAGAATTTGAACTATATAATATTTATCAAGAAAAAATAGCAGAATGTGATAGAAATATTGAGGTCTATTACAAAACGTTTGAAACAAAATCTAACGAAAGTAAACAGTTGAGTAAGGAAAAGAATAAGCACAGAAAAAGTAAGCCTGACTTTGCTTTGCACGAGGAACTGCACCGAATAACTGGTATGGATTTTACTAAAGTTCCAGGGCTTGATATACTAAGTATACAGACTATAATTTCAGAAACTGGTATAAACCATAATAAATGGTCAACAGAAAAACACTTTTCATCGTGGTTAGGACTCAGCCCTGCCAATAAAATTACAGGAGAAAAAGTGTTTAGCACAAGAACGCGTAAAGTCATTAATCGTGCTGCGAATGCATTTCGAATGGCTGCTAATTCTGTAGGAAATAGTAAAAGTTCATTGGGTGCATACTACAGGAGATTAAAAAAA
Source organism: Wolbachia endosymbiont of Drosophila nikananu (assembly GCF_028981865.1). Lineage (NCBI taxonomy): Bacteria > Pseudomonadati > Pseudomonadota > Alphaproteobacteria > Rickettsiales > Anaplasmataceae > Wolbachia > Wolbachia endosymbiont of Drosophila nikananu. Next base: position 1,390 of record NZ_JAPQLL010000048.1, read on the forward strand.
CGATTAGGAGCACCAAAAGCAATAACAGCTACTGCAAGAAAAATAGCATGCATATTTTATAGTATGCTCAAATACGGACAAGAATATGTAGAAAAAGGAATGGAATACTATGAAACACGATATAAGGAGAGAGCTGTAAAAAATTTGATCAAAAAGGCACGAGAATTTGGCTATACTTTAGTGCAACAAGAGGAGCTAGTTAAGGAAGTTTCTTAGAAGTATGTTATCCGTTTGTCACTTCTAAATGATAAGAGCCTTAATGAATTTATTAGTTTATTACATGTCTCTTTTCATGTATAAATCTATAGAAAGTTTTATACGGAAATTGTTTTATGAGCAAAATTATAGAAATCAGAGCGCCAAAGACTCTTGGTGGTGAGTCAGTTACAGAAGGTATAGTAAGAATAAAGAAAAATATTGGAGAAGCAGTAAAAGTAGATGACTTGATCTTTGAAATTGAGACTGACAAAACAGCACTCGAATTAACTGCAGAAGCTTCAGGGCAAATAACTGAATTTCTTGTAAAGGAAGATGATGTGATAAGTCCTGATCAATTGTTAGCGAAGCTTTCTGTGGGGGAAGTAAAAGAGGAAGCGAGAAAAGAAGATAAAAGCGAAAGTGCTGCTAAAAAAGATGCTCCATCAGCTCGTAAAATTATGGAAGAAAATGCAATCAGTGCAGAAAGTGTCAAGGGAACTGGCATAGGTGGTAGGATAACAAAAGCAGATGTGATAGGCCACATGAACAAAGCTGAACAGCCTGCAATAAAACAATATGAATTGCCAAAAAGTATAGTAAGTGGAGAGCAAAGAGAAGAACGAGTAAAAATGAGCAAAATAAGGCAAGTAATTGCCGCTCGTTTGAAGGCGTCGCAAAACACTGCTGCGATACTGACCACATTCAATGAGATCGACATGAAAAATGTTATGGATCTAAGAGCGAAGTATAAGGACACTTTTGAAAAAAAATATGGAATAAAACTTGGTTTCATGTCGTTTTTTATAAAGGCAGCGGTGCAAGCACTGAAAGAGATCCCTGAAATTAACGCTGAGATCTTAGGCGATGAAATCATATATAAACATTACTATGACATAGGTGTTGCTGTTGGTACTGACAAAGGCCTTGTTGTGCCAGTTATTCGAAATGCTGATCAGATGTCATTCGCAGAAATTGAGTTAACTTTAGTTGCTCTTGGCAAAAAAGCTCGCGAAAGTAAATTACAAGTATCAGAAATGGAAGGTGCAACATTTACCATCTCAAACGGTGGAGTATACGGTTCACTTCTTTCTACTCCGATAATAAACCCTCCGCAATCTGGAATACTTGGCATGCATTCAATACAAAACAGACCAGTTGCTGTAGGCAGCTCAATTGAAATTAGACCTATGATGTACATTGCCCTCTCCTACGACCACAGAATAGTTGATGGCAAAGGAGCAGTAACTTTCCTCGTTAAAATAAAAAATTATATAGAAGATCCAAGCAGATTAGTTTTGGAAGTGTAGCTCAAATGAGTTATTGTTAATCTAGTGTTGCTAAAAGCCTAAATATCATCTAGCTCTGCCAGCAGTTTAGCAACTTCCGGATGATCAGGGCCATAATGTTTCTTAAAGATGGATGAAGCCCGTGCAAACAACTCCTTTTGTTTCTTATGGTTACCTAGAGCACCATAGGCGTCGCTTAGGTTTATCAGTAGTGTAGCAACTTCCGGGTGATCAGGGCCATAATGTTTTTCAAGAATAGGCAAGGCCTGTTCAAACAGCTCCTTTTGTTTCTCGTGGTCACCTAAGTCCCCATGAGAGATGCCGAGGCTTATTAGTATAATAGCAATTTCTGGATGATCAGGGCCATAATGTTTCTTAAGAACAGGTAAAGCCCGTTTGAGCAACTCTTGATTTTTCTTATGTTTACCTAAAATGCCATAAGTAATGCCAAGGCTTGCAAGTAGTGCGGCAACTTCAAAGTGATCAGGGCCATAGTGTTTTTCAAAAATAGGTAAAGCACGTTCAAGCAACTCTCTTGCTTTCTGAGAACTACCTAAAGCATTATGAGCAATACCAAGATTTACCAGCAGTATAGCAACTTCGAAATGGTCAGACCTGTAATGTTTCCTTTTGATTGCTAAAGCCCACTCAAGTAACCTCTTTCTTTTCTTATGATAACCTAGACCCCCATAAATGACACCTAAGTTTGACAACAGTTTAGCAACTTCAAGATGGTCAGGACCGTAATGTTTCTCAAAAATAGGTAAAGCCCGTTCAGACAGCTCCTTTGCTTTCTGAAGATCACCCAAAGCATAACAAACAAGACCGAGGTTTGCCCGTAGTTTAGCAACTTCGAAATGATCAAGTCCATAATGTTTCTCTTGAATTGCTAAAGCTTGCTCAAACAACTTTTTTGCTCTCCGGGGATTATCTAAATTCTCATAAGCGTGGCCAAGGTTTGTCAGTATGACAGCAACTTTAGGATGATCAGAGCCATAATGTTTCTCAAGAATAGGTAAAGCCCATTCAAACAACTCTTTTGCGTTCCGAGGATTGTCTAAAGCATTATAAGCAATACCAAGACTTACCAGCAGTGTAGCAATTTCATAATCAGGGATAAAATGCCTCTGAAGAATAGGTAAAATCCATTCGATCAACTCCTTTTGTCTTTTAGGGTTACCTAAATCAGAGTATCCATCATTAATCCACATTAACAAATCTAAAAGATAATCCTTTTCTATTGTTTGCTTTTCTGAAGAATTTTTTTCTAGCAAATTATCCATATGTGATAAAAATGCTTCTAAATGTGGTAATAATTGTCGTTTCTTAGCATAATCTTCTAGTTTATCACTGTGGTAAGGAAAACCCTTTTGTAATAGTTGAAAAACAGTCTTTATGTCTTCTTTAGTTTTTCCACTTTTCTCTGACTTTAGCCTTATAACTTCTTGAACCAAGCTGTGTATTAACATACTATGATCTTCTTTGATAGTTAACATGGAGTAACTTATTAATATTCCAAACGCTTCATGGAAAGTTTCTAAGGAAGGATTATTTTCTTGATTATCAGCAAAGATTTCTAGTAAAGATTGAGGAATAGGACTACCATCTAAGTAAGCACAAGCAGTAAGCCAGTTAGCCGCCAAAGAAGATTCTTTTTTTATTGCTTCTACTGTGATGTCCCATGTAACATACACTATTGCTGCAGTCTCTCTATTAGCGTCGGCTGGAAATGTTTCAAGCAATGTTTCATCAGATAATAAAGCTCGTTTTCTATCGTTATATAATTTCAAATAGTCTGAAATATTTATACCTGTTTTCTTTATATAAGCGCTTGCTTGGGCTAAAGCTAGAGGTAAATGATCTAACGTCTTCGCCAATGCATCCACTTGAGTTATATCGAGTTTTTTTCCTTTTACTTCTAGTATCTTACAAATGTAGCTCCTTGATTCTCCAGGTTCAAAAACATCAACAGAAATAGTGTTCTGTGGTTGTGGCCAGCCAAATGTATAACGAGAAGTTAATAATATCTTTCCTCCTTCTATAGGAAGTAAATCTGCTATATCTTTGTAGTTAGGAGCGTTATCGCATATCAGTAGCCACCCAGCACGTTCAGGGTGTTCTAGCCAATACTTAACATGCTTGGCGTGATCTTCTTCACGAACGTTTTCTCTGTAACCATGAATAACGTTTAGTCCACGTCCTAACTTGATGTACTCGTTAATTAAAGTATTTCTATCTCGTGTATCAAGCCAAATTATCCATCTATATTTTTGGAGCTTACTCCAAATAAATTCTAATGCTAATTGTGTTTTACCTATTCCACCTATTCCATGACAAGCAACTAGTGTTGCTGTATCATTAGCTTTCAGGCATTCTTCTATTTTATCTAGCAGCGCTTCTCTGCCGACAAAGTTATAATTTCGAAGAGGGACTTGCCAAAATTCAGGTAGATCTTCTTTAAGTTTGAGACTATAAAGATGTTCTATAGCTTTCTTAAAATAATTGTCTTTTCTTGTTAGGTAAGGAACTTTGCTACCTTTTGCCAAGCGTTTCTTTACATCTTGATATACAGAACCAAAAACCATATCAGCGCCTTTTTTTTCTGATGTTTTGTATTTTTTTTCTATTTCTCTCTTAATGATACTCTCTAGTTTTGGTTGACTAGGTTGATTAACTACAAACCTTATTCTAAGTAAAAAATCTTCTATTTCATCTTCACTGCTGCAACTGAAGTATTTTTTCAGTTCAAGATGATTTTTTATTTTGTAGCACGTTCCTTTTTGACCTTCATAAATGCTCAAAATGTTATCATCTGTTAACTTTGACTCTTCCAGATACTCCTCTAATGTTTCTACTTTGCCTTGCTTTTCTGTACCTTTTTTTAAGTTCACATTAACATTAGCATGAATGACAAGTGTAATATCACTGTTCTTATACTCAGGGTTTTGCTTAATCTTGAAATAAGATTCAACAAAATATTTGTTTAATCCGAAATTCTTTTTTTGTCGCTTTCTATCGTTTCCATCAACAAACAAATCTCCAAATGTAATATTCTTTGAAAGTCTAGGCTTATTGCAATGCTTAACTTGAACCAAAACAATTCTCGACTTGTTTTGATCTTCATGTTCAAAAAAAATATCGTCAAAGGCTCCAAAACCTTCTATATTTGATGCTAACCAAAAGTCACTTTCACCTCTTAACCCATGAAGTAGGTACAACATTGATAATGTTATTTCGTAATCATAACCATAAATGCCTTCTGATGTACCATCTCTCTTCTTAAATGTACGATTACTAAGTACTTCAGACTGTTTGTTTTCTACATTCACGGCTCACCGCCCCACCAAACATCACCAACAACTTCATTCGATAAAAGTCACCAAGTGCCTAAGATAATGCAACAGATTCTTTAATATTTCAATAACAGTGCCTGCAAGAACAGGGTTGGAAGTGTTCCTTTGTTTATTACCTTAGTATATGAATAAGGATTCCCCGAATCTAATATATCATTGCTGTAGGCTGCATTTAGTAATATAATCTCATATTAAATAAGACGTTACTTAAGTTTATGCTAGATTCTCCGCTAATTTTGACAGCCATTCTTATATTTTTCATTTTTACGTTGTCATTCTTTTTTATAAGAAAGATATTTGGATCAACAAACAAGAAGATAATAAAATCCTTTAGGAAAATTGTTCAGCAAATAAATGCATTAGAAACAGAAATGCAGAGCTTATCTGATGAGGAGCTTGCTGGTAAGACCGAAGAATTCAAACGAGAATTGAAAAATGGAAAAACGTTAAATGATCTTCTCGTACCTGCATTTGCGGTTGTGCGCGAAGCCTCTCGACGATTCCTTAATATGAGACATTTTGATGTTCAGCTAATTGGTGGAATGGTGCTTCATAATGGCATGATATCAGAAATGAAAACAGGGGAGGGAAAGACACTCGTTGCAACTTTAGCTGCATACCTTAATTCTTTAGAAGGGAAAGGCGTGCACGTCGTAACTGTTAACGATTATCTTGCAAAACGAGACACAGAGTGGATGAGCAAATTATATAATTCTCTTGGGGTTTCTGTTGCATTTATCACGAATAACTTGACAGACGAAGAGAGAAAAGAGGCTTACAGTGCAGATATCGTGTATTCCACAAATAACGAGCTTGCCTTTGATTACCTGCGAGATAATATGAAATTTTCTCAAGAAGACATGGTTCAGAGAGGCTTTCACTACGGAATAGTTGATGAAGTAGACTCAATACTCATTGATGAAGCTCGCACTCCGCTTATTATTTCTGGCCAGATTGAGGAAAACAATCAGATATATAAGCATATCAATAAAATAGTAACTAAATTAGTTGACTCTGATTATGAGGTGGATGAGAAGGGTAGGGCAGTGTTTCTTACTGAAGATGGTATTTCACGCGTGGAAGAACTACTCAGGTCATACAATCTCATTCCTGAAAATTCCTCGCTCTATGATACTGACAGCATGATAATGACTCATTATATAGACCAAGCATTACGTGCACATAAGCTGTTTACTGCTGATAAAGATTATATAGTAAAGGATGGCAAGGTAGTGATTATTGATGAATTTACTGGGCGTATGATGGAGGGCAGGAGATATTCCGATGGTCTTCATCAGGCACTTGAAGCGAAGGAGAATCTTGAAATTCAGCATGAAAACCAAACCTTAGCATCGGTCACATTTCAGAATTACTTTCGTATGTATAATAAACTTTCCGGAATGACTGGAACAGCAGCAACAGAGGCAGAAGAGTTTCGTGATATATACAGACTAAATGTAGTAAAAATTCCAACCAATGTATCTGTAAAAAGAGTTGATATTGATGATGAGATTTATGGCACAGGAAAAGAAAAATTTAATGCTGTATTGAAGTTTATAGAAGAATGCCACAAGCGCCTTCAACCAGTCCTAGTTGGCACGGTAAGCATCGAAAACTCTGAGAAGCTTTCTGCGCTTTTGCAAAGCCATTCTCTTAAGCATTCAGTATTGAATGCTCGTTATCATGAACAAGAGGCGTACATAATAGCACAAGCTGGAGTGCCAGGTAGTATCACTATAGCAACTAACATGGCAGGACGTGGAACTGATATTCAACTCGGTGGAAACGCTGAAATGATTGCAAAGGTAGAGCTGAAGAAGATAAAAAATGATGATGAAAGAGTAAAAAAATACCAAGAAATAGTCGAAAGAGTAAAAAAAGATAAGGAAATTGCTATAAAAGCTGGTGGTTTATGCGTGGTTGGAACCGAAAGACATGAAAGCAGGAGAATAGATGATCAATTACGCGGCCGTTCTGGTCGTCAGGGGGATCCTGGACTTTCTAAGTTCTTTTTATCGCTTGAAGATGACCTAATGAGAATATTTGGTTCTGATAGAATGAGAAGCTTTTTACAAAAAGTAGGGTTAAAGAATAACGAAGCTATTCATCATCCATGGATCAATAAGGCACTTGAGAAGGCGCAGAAGAAAGTTGAAGCTAGAAATTATGATGTGCGGAAGTCTTTGCTTAAGTTTGATGACGTAATCAACAACCAACGTAAAGTTATTTTTAAGCAGAGAAACAATATCTTAGGCAATAAAATTAATGATTTACTTGAAGTATATAGCGAAGTAAATGAGAGCATAGTAGAAGGTATAATCCAAAGTGGCTATTATGAGGATTATATTGAAGATATAGTCAAAGAATTCCATACAAGGTATGGAATAACGCTTGATAAAGAAGATTTAGCAAAGTTTTTAAACAAACAAGAAGCTTTGAATTATATAAATGATAAGATACAAGAATTTTTTACTGAGAAAGAAAAATATTTCAACAGTCAGCACACTACAGATTTGTGGAATACGATCGTGAAGCAAATGATGATAATGACACTTGATCATTTATGGAGGGAACACCTTTCAGTTCTAGAGAGCCTAAGACAAAGCATAAGCTTACGTGCCATGGGGCAGAAAGATCCACTGAATGAATTTAAACGCGAAGCTTTCTTGATGTTTGAGTCAATGCTTGAAAAATGGAAGGAACTCACCATTCATCGCTTAGCACACTTTAAGTTGGCAGACAACCAAGAGATAGGAAATAGGTTATATTCTGCTAGAAATAGCAGACTTCCCAAAGTCTCAAGAAATGACAAATGCCCTTGCAACTCCGGAAAGAAATACAAACACTGCCACGGCGCAGTTACTGTGGTAAATTAGGAGCTGTAGTCTGCTGCGCATTACTGCAGCTAACCTCACTTAATTTACTGCCAATTGTAACTCCATAGGCAGAGCATATAACTCCATAAACAGTTCGTACAGCTGTGCACGGTATCTCAACCGCTAACAAAGCGGGATGACTAGACTTTTTGATTTACTCCCACTCAATGGTTGCTGGTGGTTTAGAAGTTAAGTCATAGACAACTCTATTTACTCCGGAAACGTTATTAACAATTATACTGCCAACATTCTGTAAAAAGTCCCAAAACACTAGCAAATGCTGATCCTTATCCTCAAATGGAAATGCATCAGCCGTCATACCATCGGACGATGTTACAGCCCTTAAAGCACAAACATATCCGTATGTACGACCATCTCCCATGACACCTACAGTTTTTATTGGTAATAATACAGCAAAAGCTTGCCATATCTTATCGTATAGATCGTAATTTTTCATCGTATTAATATATATTTCATCTACTTCTTGCAATATTCGCACCTTTTCTTCATCGACTTCACTTATAATCCTCACTGCAAGTCCGGGTCCAGGAAATGGATGTTGAAATATTATCTCGTCTGAAAGCCCAATTTCTTTTCCAAGTAGCCTTACCTCATCTTTAAAGAGGTAGCGTAAAGGCTCTACTAGCTTCAGGTTCATCTTTTCTGGCAACCCACCAACATTATGGTGAGACTTAATTGTACTAGTGTTGTCTGAGGCATGCCCTGACTCAACTACATCAGAGTAGATGGTACCTTGCATCAAAAAATCCACATCACCTATTTTTTTTGCTTCTTCTTCAAACACTTCAATGAAAGCGTTACCGACAATTTTTCGCTTTTCTTCTGGATCAGTTATCCCCTTCAACCTACTCAAAAATAAATTTGATTTATCAACGTAGTTTATCGGAATCTCTTTTAACATAGTAATGGTCTGGTTCTTGCGTAACAACCCAGTATCGATAAAAATACAGTTCAATTGTTTTCCTATAGCTTTATGTGTGAGAGCCGCTGCAACACTTGAATCAACCCCACCACTTACTGCAGCGATTACTTTTTTCTCTCCTACTACATTTTTGATTTTTTCCTTCTGCTTTTCAATAAACGATTTCATTGTCCAGTCTCTCTCGCAATTTGCAATACCCAAGAAGTTAGAGAGCAATTTACTGCCATTTGTTGTGGGCCTCACTTCAGGATGGAACTGAGTACAGTAAATCTTCCGCTGTTCGTTAACAATCATTGCAATTGTTTGATTTATCACACCTGATGCGATAACAGTAAATCCCTGTGGTATAGTATCAACACTGTCCGCATGGTTCATTAATACATCCACTTCAGAATTAACATCCCAGGTATCCTTTATAATGGGGGATTCTTTTAGTATCTTGATTTTAGTTCTGCCAAACTCCTGTTTGAAACTCTCTTTTACTTTTGCTCCAAAATAATGACAAATGAGTTGCTGTCCATAGCATATTCCAAGTATAGGAACGTTTGTTGCCTTATTAAGTTTTATAATTTCATGTACTACTCTACTTGTTTCAGAACAATCATCATTTACAGATTGTGGTCCTCCAGAGAGAATAAACCCATTGAATTTTGATATTGTTTCAAAACTGATGTTGCTTGGAAATATTTCGCAATACACACCCATTTCTCTGACTTGTCTTGCGATAAGCTGTGTAAACTGTGAACCAAAATCAATAATAGCAATTGCTGACAATTTGCTCCTCCATATTATTTAAAAGTGATATCTGATAATAAAGAAAATAAAGAAGTAAGTAAACTAAGACCTCTTTAAAACTTTGACGGACAGCGTGGGTTGGCTATGATACATTTTTATCTGAGAAGAACTTTTTACGGTGGTAGCTTAGAGTTCTTAGTCCTTCTTCAGGGTTAAGGCATAACTTGAAGAACTCCCAACCATCACAACTTTGACCAGTAATTCTTGTACCAGCTGCAGAAAGGGAACTGTAAATTTCTCCATTATAAATAAACTTTACTTCATTTCTGACTATAACTTCATATGTTTTACTTTTATATATTCCAATAAGTGTTCTACCTATGAAGAGAGCTTTTATGACTTCTCTATTTTGTATTGTGCTATATTTATTCTTAATTATCCTAACTTTTTTAGACTCATCTGTTTTAGGTTTATCTATTTGAAGCTCACCTATTGGTTCATTACCCACCATATTGTTTAACATTTTGTTTATTACATGGGTTGCTGCTTCATCCTTAATTTCTTCTATTTTCTTATCTACATATTTTTCTACTTCACTACGTACATGCCCTTTTAATTTTTCAAAAAAGTTCTGCAAGTCGAGTAAAGTTAATTCAGATGTTTCCACAAAAACCCCCAGTTTTATTATCACGTATCAATAATACATCTAGTATACTTAAAATATCTTTAAGAAAGGCGACTCTGACCCTCAAGTAGCTAGTGTTAACTACCGATATCGTACGTGAACCAAAATCAATAATGGCAATTGCTGACAACTTACCCCTCCATATTATTTAAAGCAATATCTGATAATAAAGAAAATTATGGGGCAAGTAAACTATAGCTAAAGTGACTTAGGTTTACCTACAATTTGAAAAACCGTCATTCCGCTACTAGTTAGCGCCGCGCACAACTGTACGAACATTGTGCTACCAGAAGGGCAATGCCTCTTATCCAAGTACCCTCTTCTTGTCATTCCAGTCTGGAATCCAGTTTTCCATATAACCTCATCAAAAATGTTTATTTTCTGGTTACTTTTATACTTATCAACTCAGTATGCTTACTTACAATTAAAATTCCTGGATCCCAGACTGGGATGACACCCTCCTGATGGGCCCAAATCACAATGTTCGTACAGTTGTGGAATGAATCGCGGTATGACGTAGGGAAACCTTTCTTGGGTTAGCTATAGGTCTTTGTCTATAAAGTTTGTTTAAACTATTTTCAAAATAGATAAAATATAATTTTACAATTAGCGTGAATAAAATGAATTATGATGTAATCATTTCAGGTGGTGGGCTGCTTGGTCTTATTACTGCAATTAGCCTCAGTTGTGACTCTGTGTCTATAGCTGTGATTGAAAAAAATAGTCTACCACGTGTAGTAGATGACAACCGAGCATTTGCTATTTCTCAAGGTTCGAAAAAAATATTGGAAAAATTAGGGATTTGGCAGTTTATAGAAAGCGAAGCTGAGCCAATACTTGATATATGCGTATTAGATGCGGTTACTGTGCATTACAATCATAAAATGGTTGGTGAAGAACCAATGGGTTATGTTATTAACAATGCTACTATATGGAATGCAATCAACAATAATTTTTTGAATAAACTAAATATATACTCTCCACATTCCTATAAAACAATTGCTTGTGATTCAGGATATGTGGAAGTTATTCTTGATAATAACCAGGAATTAATATCATCGCTACTTATCTGCGCTGAAGGCAAGAACTCTAAACTACCAGAGTTATTTTCTATACCGACAGTGAAATTTGATTATAAACAAAGTAGCATGGTATTTAATGTAAAGCATGAACTGCATCACCAAAACTTAGCTGTAGAGCGTTTTTTTCCTGGCGGTCCATTTGCAATTCTACCGATGAAGGATGGCTATACTTCTTCGATAGTTTGGACAGAAAAATCTGGAATTTCAAAAATGCTAATGAATCTATCTGAAGAGGAATTTATCGTGGAACTCAAAAAAAGATTTGGTTCTTATTTAGGAGAGATAAAATTAGAGGGTGAAAGAAAGCTTTATCCTTTAAGTTTTGTTTTCGCAAAAAAGTTATATAAGGGTAGAGTTTTGCTTATCGGCGATGCAGCACATTCAATTCATCCAGTTGCAGGTCAAGGGCTTAATCTTGGAATTAGAGATGTAGAAGGTGTTATAAAGCACATAGTTGCTGCAAAAGCATCTGGTATTGATGTTGGCAACAGTTATTTATTAAAGAAAATTTCACGTGACAGATACTTTGATAATTTTACAATGGCGCTTGCAACTGATGGATTAAATAGGATGTTCTCCAACAGAATATTCTGCGCTAAAGCACTAAGAAATCTTGGCTTGATTGCAGTTGAAAATTCAGATTTCCTCAAAAAAAGCTTCATTCGGCATGCTATGGGGTTTAGATAAACCACTATTTTATAGCTAATGCAAGTCATACCGCCACGGTATCTCTAGATCCCGCTAACAAGCAGCGGGATGACGAATTTGTCGTTTTTCAAATCGTCGGTAAGCCTAAAGCTATAGGCATTAAGCACGATAAAGAAAATCATTTATAATCGCTATAGCAACTAGTGTAGACACTTGACGTTCCTTGTGATTTGATAAATAGAGGTTTTTATCTGATTTTACAACAAGGGCTTCTGGATGACTTTGAAAGTAGATATTACCATGCTTATCTTCAATAGCCTCTATTACCCCACCGCTGGAAAATGCTGCAACTTTATATCCAAGTAACTCCAATTTTCTTCTATTTTCTGGCGTATTACTCACTGCCCCTGAATGAGCATCTGGAAAATATGTTGAAAACCAGCCATTTTCATTAGGTATTAAGAATTTAGCCACTAATTCCGCTAAACGACTGTTTGGAATGATCTTTATCTGCTGGAGAGGTACGTCCTCTTTCTGTGGATTAGGTGCTGATTTTAAATGAGATCTTTGCTTCTCTTCATCACTCACAAGATTTGCCACACTCACTACTTCAATTCCCTTTGCATTCATTATGCCTTGCAAACCACCACATATGCCAAGTAAATGAATTGCAGGGTTATCATCAATTACTTTTACAATTGCTTCAGTAACAAGCTGGCGACAAGGAGTAGTAGGAAAAGGTTCGGAGTGTAAATTATAGTAATTTCCTGGAATGAATATTCTATTTATTTTGTGCTCTTTAATGAATTGTGCAACTTCAACTTTTATTCGGTCTAATGTTAACTTCTTTGCCAATGTTTCATCTTGTTTTGCGAGATTAAGTGACTCTGTCTGAATTTTTTTAAGGCTAATTATTTTATTATAATCAATTAGTACAATTTTAACTCTAAAATTATTAAACATCTCGTAGACATTTTGAGATAGCCCAAGCTCATGCGGGTATGTCTCTTCTTCCGTTTTCAACAAACCAACAACTATGTCATCATTTACTCTATTTTCTGCCGTCAAGATAGTTGATGCTGGTTCTTCTTTTCTGGTGACATGTTGAGATGCCGGTTTTTCACTAACGCCAGCATAAGCAATATTGCTTAATAATAGAACTATAATTAATAAAATATTAAATATTCTAATATAATATTTATACATATAGTTTACCCTCTCAACACTTATATCAATATTATAACATACTACAGAACATTTTGCAACAAAAAAGTAAATTTGGTAAGAAAGAGAAGTGGCCTGAGCAGGAATCGAACCAGCCACACAAGGATTTTCAGTCCTTTGCTCTACCAACTGAGCTATCAGGCCAACTATATACTTTCATTTTTAGATAAAAAATGTTATTATGTCTATCAAAAGTTTTTAAAGTAGTTTATATAAAAATAAAGGATGAACATTAATAACAGAATAGGAATCTACCCTGGCACATTTGACCCTATAACTTTTGGGCATATTGACATAATAAAAAGAGCGTGTAAACTAGTCGATAAATTAATAATAGGAGTTGCAGAAAACGTTAATAAGCATATTGCCTTTGACACCAAGCTACGCACAAGCATGGCTGAAAGTGAAATCAAAGGCCTAGGAATTGATGCAGATGTTATATCTTTTAATGGGTTGCTAGTGAAGTTTGCCAAAGAGCAGAATGCTTCTGTTATTATTAGAGGATTAAGAGCAGTATCGGATTTTGATTATGAGTTTCAAATGAGTTGGGTAAATTATAAACTTCTTCCTGAAATCGAAACCATATTTCTTCCTGCTTCTGAAGATACTCAATTTATCTCATCAAGTTTTGTAAAGGAAATAGCAAGATTAGGAGAAGATGTTAGCAAATTTGTATCAAAAGGCGTTCAAAACGAATTGATTAACTTAAATAGGATAAAAAATGGAGAATAGCATGCGTTGTTTTTTATTTATAAATGGGTATATTTAATATATAAAATGTTATAAGCTAAAGGAGTAGCATGTCAAAAGTGAAGGTGAATAATAGAAAAGTTTGTTGCCATGGTGATGAGAATGATGAGGGTTCCGGCCATCCATTAATATATTTAGATATGGGAGAAGAAGAGGAAATAGCCTGCCCTTATTGTGAAAAGACGTTTGTCCATGACTGTACTGTAGAAGCGGTTGGGGAGCTGACTAGGGATGACCTCTAATGGCACTTTATTTCTTCTGCAGACTTAGCTTATGTAAATAGCAATAAGAGGGGCAGTAAAAATGAAGCTGTCCATACGGTCGAGCACTCCTCCATGGCCAGGTATCATACTTCCACTATCTTTAACACCGTAAGCTCTTTTAACAAGCGACTCAGTGAAATCGCCAAGTTGCGCTAGAATAGCGATTGCAAGGCCAATGATTGGAGAATAAAGAATTGAAAATAAACCAAAAAATATTGATCCAAAAATTGTGCACACTACTCCAGCTAAAATCGCACCAAGAAGTCCTGTCCAAGTTTTTCCAGGGCTAAGAATTGGGCAAATTTTAGCTCCACCAAAATTCTTACCAAATAGATAGGCAGTAATGTCAATTCCCCAAATGGTTAAGACGAACCATACTAATGCATATTTTCCCTGTGGTAGATTATATAAATATATTAATGAGGCGCTTGGTAGCGCAATTAATAATAATGCAAAAACGTATAAAATTTCGTTTCCTTGGGTTAGATTATACCATTCAAAAGAAGATAAAACTGCTATTGAAAAAATCAATAGGTAAAACGATAAATCACTGAAATATGTAGCAAAAGAAAATATGAATAATATTACTATTGAGGACAACATTCTAATTATGAAATTATTATCTACCATATTTTTTCTCTCTTTTTATATAATCTTCTAATGCTTTGCTCAAATCTTGACAAGAAAAATCAGGCCATAAAGTATCACAAAAATATAATTCAGCATAAGCTGCTTGCCATAATAAAAAGTTGCTTAACCTTTTTTCGCCGCCAGTGCGAATTAATAAATCCAATTTTGGCAGATCTTTAGTATATAGAAATTTTTCAAATTCCTCTTCTGATACATAAGCAATATTTTCTTTTATAATATTGCTTATAGCTTGTGTAATTTCTTGCTTTGCTCCGTAACTGACTGCCACAGTGAGTAATAAACCATCGTTCTTATGTGTCATTTCTTCTGCTTTTTTAATTTGATCCAATATTTTACTGGATAACAGACTTAAATTGCCAATAAAATTCAACTTAATGTTACAGTTACAAATGAAATTGACTTTATCTTCATTAGTTAAAACGGAGTAAAATAAATCAAATAGACAGTCAGTTTCGTTTTTGGGTCTAAGCCAATTCTCCATAGAGAATGCATACAAAGTTAAGTAGGGTATGGTTAGGTCTGTACAATACTTGGCAATATCGTATGCAACTTCACTGCCCTTTTTATAACCATCAATTTTTACCTTTCCTTGATTGTTTGCCCATCTACCATTACCATCCATAATAATTGCTAAATGTTTCGGTAAAGATTCTTGATTCAACATTTAAAGTTCACCTAAACCACCCGCCAACACTCTCTTCTGTCATCCGAGTAGCTGACACTGGGATGACGCCCTTCTTGGTGGAATTTGCTCTCAAATCACAACGTTCATATTCACTATTGAAGGCTTTTTTCATATTACCTTAGTGATGCAATATATCCTTTTCTTTGATGGACAATTCACCATCAATCTTTTTTATATTATCATCAGTAATATTTTGTATTTCCTTCTTAGCACCATGAAAATCATCTTCTGAGATCTCCTTATTTCCTTTCATTTTCTCTATTTCTTCCATAACATCTCTGCGTATATTTCTGATGGCAATCCGCGCATTTTCAGAAAACTGATGCAATAATTTTACTAATTTTTCACGGGTTTCTTGTGTTAAGTCCGGAAGAGCTATACGTATGGTATTGCCCTCAACAACAGGATTTAAATTCAAGTTGGCATTTAATATAGCATTTTTCACTTCACCTACAACATTAATATCCCAAACTTTAATTGATAGGGTTTTGTTATCTATAACTGAAACGCCTGCAACCTGATTTAACTTTTGATGTCCACCATAGATATTTACAACTATACCATCAAGCAACGATGCACTAGCTCTACCAGTGCGTACGCCTTTAATATCATCATGAAAGGACTGAATAGTTTTTAGCATTCTTTCTTTTGTTTTAGCTTTTATTTCATTTAACATAAATTACCTACTGTTTACAATCTGAAACTATAGTATAAGTACCTTGACCCTTAATAATATTGACTATTTTTTCTCCCTTCAAAGAAAAAACTATAATTGGAATAGAATTCTCACGAGCAAGTGAAATTGCTGATGCATCCATAACTTTTAAATCACGAGTCAATAAATCCGTGTAAGAAAGCCTATCATACATTACAGCATCCTCATTTTTTTTCGGATCAGCAGAGTATACACCATTTACTTGTGTACCCTTTAGAATAACATCACAATTCATTTCAACAGCACGTAAGGCTGCAGCTGTATCTGTAGTAAAAAATGGGTTGCCTGTGCCTGCTGCAAAAATTACCACTCTACCTTTTTCTAAATGACGAATAGCTTTCCTTCTTATGTAAGGTTCACATACAGTGGCCATGGGTATTGCAGATAATACCCTAGAAGCTACTAAATTTTTTTCTAAAAAGTTTTGTAAAATTAAAGCATTGATTATAGTTGCAAGCATTCCAATATAATCACTGCTTGCTCTTTCACAGCCACTTAAAGACGCAGATGCGCCACGAAAGATATTACCACCACCAACAACAATACATACCTGAACTCCAAGCCTGTTAACATCAGCTATATCTTTGCATAATTGGCTTATTATTCCCATATCATGGCCAAAAGACTGTGATCCCATCAAAGCTTCACCAGAGATCTTCAATAACACTCTAGAGTATTTTACTTTATCTGCTAAGGAAGACATTTCTTACCATTTAGTTTGCACTGCCCAAAACAAGTAACTTGTAATCAGATAATTTAATAGCACTCACCTCGCTTGATTTGATAAAATCAGAAACCTTCATTTTATCATCTTTTATGAACTTTTGTTCTAGTAAAACAACTTCTTCATAGTACTTAACCATTCGGCCATCTACTATTTTTTTTGCTACTTCTTCAGGTTTATTTAAGCTCTTTACTTGCTCTTCAATTATAGAACGTTCATTTTTCAACTTCATTTGATCTAAATCATCTATAGACAAAGCTTCAGGCTTCATAGCAACTATGTGCATCGCTATTTGTTTTCCAATATCCTGTAACTTTGCCTTATCACCGGGTGATTGCAATGCAACTAAAGCGCCAGTTTTACCTAAACCACGTACATCACCGTGTACATAACCAGCAATAACTCCATCCTTAGTCTCTAGGTAACAAAGCTTGCTCAACTCTAACTTTTCACCAAGAACTGACGTACCATTCATAATAGCTTTCTGCACTGTGCCAATGCTTTCATACTTGGAATTTTTTAACTCATCAACGCTAGTACAGCGTTCTTGATGAGCAATTGATGCTAAATTTGAAACTAACTCTATAAATTTCTCATTCCTTGCAACAAAGTCGGTTTCGCAATTGAGTTCAACCAATGCACCATAATTTTCAGTCAAACACATAGCAACGAGCCCATCTGAAGCTAATCTATCAGATTTTTTGTCAGCTTTAGCAAGACCTATTGTGCGCAACTTATCAACGGCTTTCTTGATGTCACCATCACATTCTTCTAATGCTTTTTTACAGTCACTTAAGCCAAGCCCTGTCCTATCACGTAATTCCCTTATATTATCTGGATTCATCTTCATTTGTTACTACCTCCCTTTCTTCTTCTTTGTAAACTTTACTACGTTTCCTTTTAGTTTGCACAATACCATCTTCTTTTTCTTGAATAAACTCATCACCTTTTATATTATCAATCTTAACTCCAGATCTTGCTAGACTAGACTCTATTCCAGCTAATATAGAGTCGGTAGCTAATTTACAATAGAGCTCTATTGATTTTCTTGAGTCATCATTTCCAGGTATTAGATAAGTAATATCATCTGGATCAGAATTAGTATCAAGTATTGCAACTATTGGAATTCCTAACTTTTTAGCCTCCTTAACCGCAATATGCTCTTTATTAGTATCAATGATGAATAAGATATCAGGAATTGCTCCCATTTCTCTAATACCACCAAGCGCCTTATCAAGCTTTTGCTTTTTCTTTTCAATGTTCCCCAATTCTTTCTTTGTTAAAATGCTATCCTCGTCATTTAATATTTTCTCATATTGCATCAAGGTTTTTATCGAAGAAGAAACAGTGCCCCAATTAGTAAGCATACCACCAAGCCATCGATGATTCACATAGTATTGACCACAACGAACCGCTTCACTTGCAATAATATCAAAAGCTTGAAACTTTGTACCAACAAATAGAATGCGACCACCTTGAGATGCAACGTCATATAAAGCCTTCATGGCCACCTGTAGCAATGGTAATGTTTTTCGCAAGTCAATTATATGTATACGATTTTCTTGATGCACTCCATATATGTATGGAGCCATTTTTGCGTTCCAGCGACTAATTTTGTGACCAAAATGTACACCAGATTCAGCTAAATCACGCACAGTGACTTCAGGCAAATTTGTCATATATCATTCCTCCAAATAGTTTATCTTCCATGGCATAACCCTAATGGGACTACTTGTACAAGCCATGTGTGAAATTAAATTATTTACATAGTAATAGAAAAGACAGCAAAGCGCAAACAAAAAATATTGACAAAGGGCAACATGTTTATTAGCTTTAAAGTCGAAGCCCGAAAACGCTAAAAAGAAATTAGGGGGGGTGTAGCTCAGTTGGTTAGAGCGCATGCCTGTCACGCATGAGGTCGTGAGTTCAAGTCTCATCACTCCCGCCATACTGGTTTTAGCATAATCTAAAATCCGCAATATTATTGTCGGTATTTAGAAACGTTTTCACCAGACTTGACATGGCATGGTATTGTAATTATAAATAGGTTTTTTTATCATTAACAATTAGGATTAAATATGCTCATTTCTGAAGTTTTTGCAGCAGATGCAACTAGCAATGTATCAAGTATCGGCGCATCTTTTGCTAGTTTTATTCCATTGATTTTAATATCTGCAGTAATTTATTTTCTCATTATTCGCCCACAACAAAAAAAACTAAAAGAACATAGAAAGATGATAGATCAAATAAAACGTGGTGATACAGTCATTACTTCTGGCGGGATAATAGGTGAAGTTAATAAAGTTGATGAGGCAAATGCACAATTTATAATAGAAATAGCACCAAAAGTTGAGGTGAAAGTCCTAAAGTCTGCTATATCTGAAGTTTTAAACAAAGAAACTCAAAAAGTGGCAGCTAAACCAATTGAAAAAGGCAAAATCGAAAAGAGTGATAAAAAGAATCAAAATCAACCACCAGAGGAAAGTAAAAAGGGAAAAGATGATAAAGGCAAAAATGCTGCATAACTTTAAAAGAAAGTTCATTTGGTGATCCATTTGTGTGCGGAATATTTGGTGTAGTAAGTAGCGGTGATTCAGTAATACCAACTTTACTAACTGGATTGCAAAAATTGGAATATAGGGGATATGATTCCTCAGGTATAGCAATCATAAATAACGAAGGCGAGATAGAAGTCAAAAAATCAGAAGGTAAAGTTAAAAGGTTGTATGAAGTTGTTGATGAAAGCAAGATGTCTCACAGTACAGTTGGTATAGCACATACCCGCTGGGCTACACATGGAGTTCCAGGCCTTAAAAATGCTCATCCCATTCATACAAATAATGTTGTTGTTGCTCATAACGGCATAATTGAGAATTACAATCTGCTAAAAAAGGGTCTAGAAGAAAGGGGAATGTTATTCCATACTGATACTGACACAGAGATCATACCAAATATGCTAACCTTATATCTTGATGAAGGATTGTTGCCAGTTGATTCTCTATTTAAGTGTTTAAACAACTTACATGGCTCATTTGCCTTGGTCTTATTATTTGCAGAATATCCAGATGCCTTATTTGTTGCGAAGAGAAATTTGCCTTTAGCAATAGGCTATAACTGTAACACAGTGTTTGCTGCATCTGACTCTAATGCTTTAAGTGCATTTGTGGAAAGAATATCGTATTTGGAAGATGGTGACATTGCAGTGATAAAATCTAGTGGAGTTAGTATATACAACAATGGTACACAAGTTAAACGCAGTATAGAAAATAGTAGTCCAAGTAATTTTCTAATTAGCAAAAATGGGTATCCTAGCTTCATGTTAAAAGAGATTTTTGAGCAACCGCGTGCATTAAACAAAACAATAAATCAATTTTACAAGCAATATAAAGAGGTCAACAAAAAATTGTTTTCTGAGCTGAGTTACATTACTATAGTCGGATGTGGGTCATCTTATTTTGCTGGGCTCATAGCAAAGTATTGGCTGGAAAGTGTCGCTCAAGTTCGAGTATATCTAGAAATCTCATCAGAATTTAGGTATAGCAACGTCAAATTAGAAGAAGG
Source organism: Wolbachia endosymbiont of Drosophila nikananu (assembly GCF_028981865.1). Classification (NCBI taxonomy): domain Bacteria; kingdom Pseudomonadati; phylum Pseudomonadota; class Alphaproteobacteria; order Rickettsiales; family Anaplasmataceae; genus Wolbachia; species Wolbachia endosymbiont of Drosophila nikananu. The sequence continues at coordinate 21,769 of NZ_JAPQLL010000048.1, forward strand.
CAGCATTGGGTTATTCATCTCTCAATCTGGCGAAACTGCAGATACCATAGAAGCGCTGCGTTATGCGAAATCACAGAAGCAAACAATCATTAGTATAACTAACACATTTAATAGCAGCATTGAAAAGATCTCAGATATTGTGTTACATACTCTTGCTGGGCCAGAAATTGGTGTTGCTTCAACAAAAACCTTTTCTGCGCAACTTGCAACTTTAGCATGCTTTGCCGTGGAGCTTGGAAAAATAAAAGGTATACTGGGTGGAGAGAGAATAAAACAGCTAAGCAGTGCTATCAATTCTATTCCCGAGTATGTTGAGCACGTTTTGAATGTGATGAAAATACAACATATATCAGGCAGCATATTAGAACACAATAACGTTATTTTAATCGGCAGAGGAAGTTCATACGGAGTTGCAATGGAAGGCGCATTGAAGATAAAAGAGCTTTCATACATTAATACCATTGGTATTGCAGCGGGGGAAACAAAGCATGGTTCTATTGCTTTAATAGATTCTACTGTGCTTGTTATAGCAATTATCCCTTATGATAGTTTATTCTTTAAAACGCTATCTAACATACAAGAGATTATTGCAAGAAAAGGCAAAGTAATTGCCTTCAGTGATAAACAAGGAGCGCCGTTTCTCAGGGGAATTTGTGCAGATGTGGTGCAACTTCCAGACACTGATAATTTTATCTCTCCTATCATCTATAGTGTTGCTATGCAATTCCTTGCTTACTTTACTGCAGCAAAAAAAGGGTTAGATGCCGATTGTCCAAGAAATTTAGCTAAGTCTGTCACGGTTGAGTAGTCCATTTAAAGTTAAAGCTAGACTTCTAATCAAGGTACTCAATGGCGTCAACTTAAGGAAAAATATCTGCGATTGTGTGTAAAATTTCTCTCTAAATTTTTTCGCATTAAATTATCTAAAGAGTGAAGAAAAAACGCTGTTGTTTCTGTAAAAAAGTTTAAAATGTGTCCTTTTTAGAGGATGCATGCAGAAACGAAAAAACTTGCTTGACAAACTCCGCCAGCCCCCTTATCATGAAACTGAAGGTATTCAGTTATCTTCATCTGTGCAGATTAAACAGCAAGAAAACAACGTAGTTGGCGTCTTATTTTTAATTTTTTGCACTATGTGCACCTTATGTCTTCACAACATTTCTGGGTTTTTACCTATATAAGCTGAAACGCGCTTATAAGTCGTTTAATACAGTATAGTACGCCAATTTGCAGGATTAGAGAGTGACAACTAGCTAACAC